>DATFDU010000239.1:0-4234 GCA_035251915.1 Dongiaceae bacterium
GCGGCGCCTCCGGCACGCGGGCGGCACAGGCGCCGAGCAGGGCGCAAGCCGCCGCCAGGACCAAAGGTCGCAGCCGCGACCATGGCCGACCTGACCGTGCCGCGGCTAAGCTGGCAGCCTCAGGTTTGTTGGAGCTCGCCATTCCCGTGTTCCCCGTTGCGCGACGTTCAGCCCTTGTTCTTGCCTGCGCGCTCGCCCTGTCGTCGAGCGCCATTCTGATCCCTACGCCCACGTCCGCCCATGAGATCACGGCCGGCACCCTGACGATTTCGCACCCCTGGTCGCGCGCCACCGCAGCCAGCGCCAAGGTTGGCGCGCTCTATCTTACGGTCGCCAACACCGGTGCGGAAGCCGATCGTCTGCTGGCGGTGTCGACCGAGGTTGCCGAGCGGTGCGAGCTTCACCGCTCCGGAACCAGCGGCGATGTCATGACCATGCAGATGGTGGACGAGGTCGAGGTGCCGGCCGGCGGTTCCGCCAGCTTCGCGCCGAAAGGCGCGCACGTGATGCTGATGGGCCTCAGGGCGCCGCTGAAAAAAGGCACCAGCTTTCCGGCCATTCTTCATTTCGAGAAGGCCGGCGACATCACCGTCGAGGTGACGGTCCAGGGCATTGCCGATCTGGAGCCGATGGATTGACCCGGCGCACCGCGCCACTATTGCAGCTTCGCAGCAAAGGCGCGGGCGCCGACCGCAAGGCTGATCGAGCCAAGCGGCTCGGGCCGGCGCCAATAGCCCGAAACCACGGCGATCAGCCGGCGGTTCTGCGCCTTGTCGGTCAGCAGGATGGGCCCGCCGCTATCGCCCTTGATCACCGGGCAGGTGGTGACCACCAAGTGGTCGTCGGTGCCCTCGGTCAGCTCGCGCCAGTCCTCGATGAGGGTGCAGCCTTCGCTGCGGTGCAGGCGCCGGCTGATGGTGATGCCGTAGGTGCCGTAGCCGAGGTTGGACAGAACATCCTCGCCGGCCTTGATCCGCCGCTCGATATCCGCCAGGGCGACCGGCTCGACCGGGATCGGCGTCACGTTGGCGACCGGCGAAGCCAGGCGCAGGATCGCCCAATCGACCTCGGTCGGCGTGTCCTCGGGCTTTTCGGGATCCATCTTGTCGACGCCGAGGCCGATGATCTGCGATACCCGGACCGTCGGCAGCCGCTGCGCCCCGACATTGGGCGTGAAGGCGAGCTCGGCGGGCGACAGCTTCCGTCCGGTCGGGAACAGGCAGTGCGCCGCCGTCACGATCACGTCGGGCTCGACCAGGGTCGCGGTGCAGGAGGTCGAATCGCCATCGGCATCCAGGCGGCCGATCGCCGCGGTCCAGGGAATCGGGCCGGTCGGCTCCGGCGGCGGCTTGGCCGGCAGCTCGCAGCCGAGCAAAGCCAGGGCAACGAGCCCGGCGACTGCAGCGCACGAAAGGTTCGGGAAGCCTGACCCGGACTTGAACATTGGAACCTGACGGTGATCTCCCGTCCGATTGTGTCCCGGTCCCAGGCGGGCCTGTCAAGCGGCCGCAATCGACAGCGGAAGCAAAGGCGTTTAGACAGGCGCGGAACAGCGATTCGGGAAGGAACGAGGCATGGCGCGCGGCGGGGTTCTGGTTGCGCTCGACACGACCGACGTGGCGGTGGCCAAGGGCTGGGCGCGCGCGACCCGCGGCGTGGCCGCCGGCATCAAGCTCGGCCTGGAGTTCTTCAACGCACGCGGACCGGCCGGCGTGGCGGAGGTTGCCAGCCTCGGCGCGCCCCTGTTCCTCGATCTCAAGTTCCACGACATTCCCAACACGGTCGCCGGTGCGGTGCGCGCGGTCGCGCCGCTGAAGCCCATGATCCTCAACCTCCATGCCTCCGGCGGGGCTGCCATGATGCGCGCCGCGCTGGACGCCGCGCGCGAAGGCGCCGCCAAGCTCGGCACCGCGCCGCCGAAGCTGATCGCCGTCACCATCCTCACCAGCCTCAGCGATGCGGACCTGAGCGAGGTCGGGCAGCCCGCGGGCGCATCCGACCAGGTCCGCCGCCTTGCTGCCCTCGCCAGGGCCTGCGGCCTCGATGGCGTGGTGTGCTCGCCGCAAGAGATCGCGGTGCTGCGCCGCGACCTGGGGGCGGGCTTCCTGCTGGTGACGCCTGGCGTGCGCCCGTCCTGGGCGGCGGCCGGCGACCAGAAGCGGGTGATGGAGCCGCGCCAGGCGGTGGCGGCGGGCGCGGATTACATCGTGGTCGGGCGGCCGATCACCGGCGCCGCCGATCCGGGCGAGGCGGCTCGCCGCATCGCCGCGGAAATCGCCGGAGTTCCTGCCTGATGCCTGCACCCCGGCCGCAATCGATTCCGGTGTTCCTGCTGGTCCGCACCACCTTCCAGGTGATGTGGCAGCAGAAGGATGACGTGCTGCGCCTCGGGCTGGTCCCGGTGCTGCTGTGCTTCGCCGGCTTCCTGTTCGGCCAGGACGATCTGCTCGTCTTCATCCAGACCATGAACGCGGCCGCGGCCAACGCGCAGTCGTCGACGGCTGATGCGGCGGTCGATCCCTATGCCACGCTGTCACCCGGCACGGTGGGCGGGATCTTCGTCATGTCCGCGATCGTGCTGGTCGCTTATGCCCTCATCACCGTGAATTGGCTGCGCTTCATCCTGCTCGGTCCGATGGCGGCAGTGGGCGTCGGCCTCAACGTCGGCCGGGCGCATTGGCGCTACCTGGTGGTCTTTGCCGGACTGGTTCTGATCGGCACGTTTGTCGTGACAGCCGCCACCATGCCGGCCAGCCTGCTGCCGGGCATCATCGGCCAGATCGTCGTGATCGCGATCTTCATCAGCACCTTACTGGCGGGGGCGCGCTTGCTTCCCTTCCTGGTATCGATCGCGATCAGCCAGCCGATGCGCCTGCAGGAGTCCTGGGCAAGCTCACGCGGCAAGGCGGTGTCGCTGGTCGTGGCCCTGGTGCTGGCATGGATTCCCTTCATGGTCGGTGCGTACCTGGTCAAGGGCATCCTGGAAAGCGTCGGATTTGCCGAGGTCGCGCCGGCCGCCACCTTGTTCATCACCGCTCTGTTCCAGGTCGCCGGCTGGGTCGGCCAGGCCGGCGTGCTGGCCACCGCCTATCGCCACATGGTTGGCGTCAGGGTCTAGCATGAGCGTGCTGGCCAAGATCTGCGGGCTGAAGTCGCCGGAGACCGTGGCCGCCGCGGTGGCGGGCGGCGCGTCGCTGGTCGGATTCAACTTCTACGGCCGTTCGCCGCGCTGCGTCGATCCCGCGACGGTCAAGCAGCTCGCGGCAAACGTGCCGGCCGGCGTGCGTACGGTTGGATTGCTGGTCGACGACAGCGACGCCCGCATCGCCGAGATTCTCGCGGGCTGCGATCTCGACATGCTGCAGCTGCACGGCCACGAGACGCCGGAGCGTGTGGCGGAGGTCCGCGCGCGGTTCGGCAAGCCGGTCATCAAGGTGATCCCGGTGAGCGAGGCCGCCGATCTCGGCCGCGCCGCCGCCTACGAAGATGTAGCCGACCATCTGATGTTCGACGCCAAGCCGCCCAAGGCGATGCCGAACGCCTTGCCTGGCGGCAACGCGCTCAGCTTCGATTGGACGCTGCTCTCAGGGCGGCGCTTCCGGCGGCCCTGGCTGCTGGCGGGCGGACTGACTGCGGACAACCTGGCCGAGGCGGTGCGCATTTCCGGCGCCCCGATGGTCGATGTCTCGTCCGGGGTGGAGGACCGCCCCGGTGAAAAGAATATCAACAAAATCAAAGCCTTCCTGGACGCCAGCAGACGCCTCTAGGTCGCTGGACCTTTGCTCGTGCCTATGGTTGATTGCGGCTCGCCATCGAACCCCAGGAAACCGTGCCTTGACCGCTCCCGCCACCCGCAACACCTATCGCAACGGCCCCGACGAGTTCGGGCGCTTCGGCCTGTTCGGCGGCCGCTTCGTCGCCGAAACCCTGATGCCGCTGATCCTCGAGGTGGAGGAGGCTTACAAGACGGCCAAGGCCGATCCGAAATTCGCGGAGGAGATGGAGTATTACCGCAAGCACTATATCGGCCGGCCGAGCCCGCTCTACTTCGCGCCGCGCCTGACCGAGCATTTCGGCGGCGCCAAGATTTACCTGAAGCGCGACGAGCTCAACCACACCGGCTCGCACAAGATCAACAACTGCATGGGCCAGATCCTGCTCGCCAAGCGCATGGGCAAGCAGCGCATCATCGCCGAGACCGGCGCCGGCCAGCATGGCGTCGCGACCGCCACCG
>DATFDU010000240.1:0-12321 GCA_035251915.1 Dongiaceae bacterium
ACGTCACCCAGGACGACGTCTTCGCTGCCATCGAGCCGGTGCTGGCCGGTCTCTTCAACGAATTCGGCAAGGGGCGCGCCGTCACCCCGGCGCCGTTCCCGCGCATCGCCTATGCCGACAGCATGCTGAAGTACGGCAACGACGAGACCTTGCGGTCGCCGGCGAATTCCTCGAACACGCCATGCAGCACCGGCTCGATGGTGTTGAAGACGTCTTCCTGCGTGACGTACGACATCTCGAAGTCGAGCTGGTAGAACTCGCCGGGCGAACGGTCGGCGCGGCTGTCCTCGTCGCGGAAGCAGGGCGCGATCTGGAAATAGCGGTCGAAGCCGGCCACCATCAGCAGCTGCTTGAACTGCTGCGGTGCCTGGGGCAGCGCGTAGAACCTGCCCGGATGCAGGCGCGCCGGCACCAGGAAGTCGCGCGCCCCTTCCGGCGAGGACGAGGTCAGGATCGGGGTCTGGAACTCGGTGAAGCCGGACTCGATCATGCGCCGGCGGATCGACGAGATCACGCGCGAGCGCAGGACGATGTTGGCGTGCACCCGGTCGCGGCGCAGGTCGAGGAAGCGGTAGCGCAGGCGGATCTCCTCGCCGGCATCCTCGTCGCTGTTGACCTGCAGCGGCACCACCTCCGACACCGACTGGATGGTGTAGTCCGTGATCTGCAGCTCGATCTCGCCGGTCGGCAGCTTCGGGTTGGCGGTCTCGGCCGGGCGCTTCACCACCTTGCCGGTGACGGTGACGACGCTCTCGACTCGGGTCTGCTCGACCGCCTTGAACAGCGGCGACGAGACGTCGAGCACACACTGGGTGAGGCCGTAATGGTCGCGCAGGTCGATGAACACCAGGTTGCCATGATCGCGCTTGCGATGGACCCAGCCGGAGAGCCGGACCTCACGACCGACATCGGCCAGTCGGAGCGCGCCGCAAGTGTGCGTGCGGTAGGCGTGCATGGCGAATTTCCTCAAAGATTCCAAGGTTTCGGCGCGAGAAGCCACGGAAAGGCGGGCTTTGTCAAGGCTGCGGCGGGCATGGCCGCCCCCCGCCCTTTCCAGGGCCCGGCAAACCCGCTATAGCATCGGGGAATCATGGTTCGTCACGCGTCCGCAGATCCCCATTTGATCACGAAATCCGAGGACCTGGCCGAGTTTTGCGGCGGCCTCGCGCATGCGCCCTTCATCACCATCGACACCGAGTTTCTGCGCGAAAAGACCTATTGGCCGATCCTCTGCCTAGTGCAGATCGCCGGCCCGGAACCGGATCAGGTGGCGGCGATCGACACCCTGGCGCCGGGGCTGGACCTGGCGCCGCTGGCAGCCCTCCTGAAAAACACCAAAATCACGAAAGTCTTCCACGCCGCTCGGCAGGATGTCGAAATCTTCTTCCGGATGACGGGCGCCATTCCGAAACCGATCGTCGATACCCAGGTGCTGGCGATGGTGTGCGGGTTCGGCGATGCCGCCAGCTACGAGACGCTGGCCGGCAAGCTCGCCAATGTGCGGCTCGACAAGCTGGCGCGATTCACCGACTGGTCGCGCCGGCCGCTGTCGGCGCGGCAGCTCGACTACGCGCTGTCCGACGTGATCCATCTGCGCGGCATCTATCAGAAGCTGCACGACAAGGCGGAGAAGGCCGGGCGCCTCGACTGGATCGACGACGAGATGGCGCTGCTGACCGATCCCGCCACCTACGAGTTCAATCCGGAGAATGCATGGAAGCGGCTGAAGACGCGCTCGGAGAAGCCGCGCTTCCTCGCCGTGCTGAAAGAGGTCGCGGCCTGGCGCGAGCGCGAGGCGCAGAGCCGCGATGTGCCGCGCAACCGCGTGATCAACGACGAGAACGTGGTCGAGATCGCCGCGCACGTGCCGGAGACCCCGGAGGCGCTGGCGCAATGCCGCGGCCTGACCCGCGGTTTCGCGGAAAGCCGCAACGGCGAAGCGATCCTGGCAGCGGTGCAGCGTGGGCTCGCCATCCCCGACAGCGAAGCGCCGAAGCTGCCGCCACGGCCGGACATCCCTTCCGGGCTCGGGCCGCTGATCGACCTGCTGCGCGTGCTGTTGAAGCTGCGCTGCGACGAGTTCGAGGTGGCGCAGAAGCTGATCTGCAACTCATCCGACCTGGAACGCATCGCCGCCGACGACCACGCCAAGGTGCCCGCGCTGAAAGGCTGGCGCCACAAGGTATTCGGCGAGGAAGCGCTGGCGCTGAAGCACGGCAAGCTGGCGCTGACCGCCAAGGGGCGGTCGATCCGGATCATCTCGCTCGAGTAGGGTCGCGTCACGTTTTTCACGCAGCACCCCACTCCTACCGTCACCCCGGACAGCCGCGTAGCGGCGTGATCGGGGGCCGTCGTGCAGTCGCACGAGCCCTGATGGCGGAGCACAGCATGTCCAGCGGTCCGTGCCGCGGCGAAATGGGTCCCTGGTCAAGCCCGGGATGACGGTAGGGGTGGGTGCGAAGATAGTGCGCTCAGCTCAAACGATCTGCACGGCCTTGTCGAAGGCGCGTCCGACGGCGTCGAGGCGGCGTTGCACCGCTTCGCCGAACAGCTGGCGCGACTCCTCGGGCAGGTGGAGGCAGATCTTGCCGTCCTTCTTGGAGATCCGCGTCTGGTTCAGCATCGCAAGGGTGCCGCCGCTCAGCGAATAGGCGAGCCGGATGACGGCGCCGATGCGCCAGGCAAAGGTGACGTCGTCATCCTTCACCAGCGACATGAACGGGTCGGCGTAGTGCGTTTCGTCGAGGTCGGCGCCGTAGCGGATCGCCATGGCGAGAGCGAGGATCACGCGCTCGCCGTGATCGATGCCGGCGACCGGCATCCGCAGCACGCGCATGAAGGCCTGCTCGGAGCGATAGTCGGGATGCTCGCGCCAGCCGAGGTCGGAGAGCAGGCACGCGGCTTCGCGCAGCCGCGCGTGCGCTTCGTCGTCATCCGAGAACAAGGGCGAAATCCAGGTGTCGATCGCGTCGCTGATCGATTCGAACCGGCCGTCCAGGCCGGCAAAATCGGCGCAGCCGACCAGCAGCGGGTCGGCTTCCTGGTCGCCGGCGTTCAGCTTGGCGAACAGGCAGCCTTCGCGCAGGCCGTAGGCCGAGAACAAGGTCCGGTCCGGTTTCGCCGCGCGCAGCAGACGCTCCATGATCAGCGCGCCGTAGGGCAGCACGTCGATCCGGCGCTTGGAAATGCCGGACACCGAGGTCAGGCTGCGCTTGCCGAGGCGGCTCACCAGGCGCGCCAGATCCTCCGCCGGCCGGCGGCCGATGCGGTATTCGTGGATCACGTGCAGCGGATAGTGGCTCTGCTCCATGTGGATCTTGGCGAGAGTGCGCCAGGTTCCGCCGACGGGATAGAAGGTTCGGCCCTTCACTTCCTGCAGCCAGTCGAGCTCGTCGAGCTGGCGGTCGATGATCTTCTGCGCATCATCGAGGTCGCCGTCGGTCGCCTCGACCAGGCGCAAGGGACCGATCGGCAAGGTGACCTGCTGGGCGATCTTGCCCTTGTTGAGCAGCACGAGCTCGAGGCTGCCGCCGCCCAGGTCGCCCATCAGGCCGTCGGCCTTGGGCACGCCGGCGAGCACGCCGAGCGCGGAGAGGCGCGCCTCCTCTTCGCCCGAAATTACGCGCACGGCGACGCCGGTGGCGCGCTCGATCTCCTTGGCGAACTCCTTGCCGTCCTTGGCGTCGCGCACGGCGGCGGTCGCCAGCATCTCGACGTCCGTGACGTTCATCGCGCGCGTCAACGCGACGAAGCGGCGGATATTGGTCAGCGCCTCCTTGCGGCCGTCGGCGTTGAGCTTGCCGGTGCGCTCCAGCCCCTTGCCGAGGGCCGGCAGCGCCTTCTCGTTGAAGATGGGAACCAGGCTGCGCGAACGCTTGTCATAGACGACGAGCCGGACAGAGTTCGATCCGACGTCGATGACCGCGACCCGTCCGGGTTTTGCCGCCTTGGCGATCGCGGCTGCTTGCCGCAGCGTTGCCGTCAATGAATCAACCCTTCAACAAATTCAGCCTGGGAGCCTTGGTCCGCTTCTTAAGCGCAGAGCCGCGTCCCGACAAGCTCGGATTCGTCATGAAATAGTGATGCGCGCTGAACGGCGGCTCCTCCCCGGGTTCGATGCGGTGGTACTTGCCGGTGGGATCGGATACAAAGCTCTGCATGTTGTCCTTGAGATTCGCGATCATGATCTGGTCGAGAACCTGCTGGTGCACGGTCGGATTCTCGATCGGCAGCAGCGTCTCCAGCCGGCGGTCCATGTTCCGTGGCATCCAGTCGGCTGAGGAGATGAACACCTTGGACTGGCGCGAAGGCAGCGCCTGGCCGGCGCCGAAGCACACGATGCGCGAATGCTCGAGGAAGCGGCCGATGATGCTCTTGACCCGGATATTCTCGGAAAGGCCGGGGACGCCGGGGCGCAGGCAGCACACGCCGCGCACCACCAGCTCGATCTTCACGCCGGCCTGGCTGGCGCGATAGAGCGCGTCGATCAGCTCGCCATCCACCAGCGAGTTGAGCTTGACCCAGATATTGCCCAGACGGCCGGCCTTCACGTGCTCGATCTCGTCGTTGATCAGGCGCAGCAGCGTCGGCCGCAGGGTGATCGGCGCGAACGCGACTTTCTCCGTTTTCTCGGGCGTCGCATAGCCGGTCATGTAGTTGAACAGCCGCGCGGCGTCGTGGCACAGGCCCGGATCGCAGGTGAAGAAGCTGAGGTCGGTGTAGATCTTGGCGGTGATCGGATGGTAGTTGCCAGTGCCGAAATGCACATAGGAGCGCAGCGTGCCGGATTCGCGCCGCATGACCATCGAGACCTTGGCGTGGGTCTTGAGCGCCACGAAGCCGTAGACCACCTGCACGCCGGCGCGCTCCAGATCGCGCGCCCAGCGGATGTTGGCGGCCTCGTCGAACCGCGCCTTCAGCTCGACCAGCGCCGTCACCGATTTGCCGGCCTCGGCCGCTTCGATCAGCGCCTTGACGATCGGGCTGTTCTCGCTGGTGCGATAGAGCGTCTGCTTGATGGCGACGACGTTGGGATCGCGCGCGGCCTGCAGGATGAACTGCACCACCACGTCGAAGCTCTCGTACGGATGATGGACGACGATGTCCTTTTGCCGGATCGCGGCGAAGCAATCGCCCCCCATGTCGCGGATGCGTTCCGGGAAGCGCGGGTTGAACGGCGAGAACTTGAGGTCCGGCCGCTCGTCGACAATGAGCTTCGAGGTGCTGGCAAGGCCGAGCAGGCCTTCGAGCGGGAACACGTCGGCGCGGTCGGCGTCAAGCTCGTCGATCACGAAGGCCAGCAGGTCCTCCGGCATCTCCGAATTCACCTTGAGGCGGATGACGGTGCCGCGGCGGCGCTGCTTGAGCGCGGATTCGAAATGGCGGACCAGATCTTCCGCCTCTTCCATGATCTCGATCTCGCTGTCGCGGATCAGGCGGAAGTGGCCCTTGCTGATGACCTCGAACTGCGGGAACAGCCGGTCGAGATAGAGGCCGGCCATGTCCTCGATGGTGAGGAAGCGGATGTTCTTCGGGTCGGTGCCCGGCAGCCGGATGAAGCGCGGCAGTTGCGAAGGCAGCGGCAACAAGGCGCGCATCATCTTGCCGTCGCTCGCGCGGCGCAGCTCCAGCGCCAGCGCGAAGCCCTGGTTCGGCATGAACGGGAACGGATGCGCCGGGTCGACCGCCATCGGCGTCAGGACCGGGAAGATCTGGTCCAGGAAGTGAGTATCGAGCCAAGCCTTTTCGGTGCCGGTCAATTCGCCGGGATCGATCACGGCGACGCCGGCCTCGCGCAGCAGCTGGCGCAGCGTGCGCCAATGGGCCTGCTGGTTGCGCATCAGCTCGCCGCTGCGCCGGGTGATCGCGGCCAGCTGCTGTGCCGGGGTCAGACCGTCGGCGCTGGTGACCGAGACCCCGGCCCGGATCTGGCCGCGCAGGCCGGCGACCCGCACCATGTAGAATTCGTCCAGGTTGTTGGCCGAGATCGACAGGAACCGCAGCCGCTCGAACAGCGGGTGATTGGGGTTGCCCGCCTCATCCAGCACGCGCTCATTGAAGGCGAGCCAGGACAGCTCGCGATTGATGAAGCGGTTGGGCGAATTCATCTCGATCTTGGGCGGGGATAGATCGGCTGCGGCGTCGTCCAAGGCTTGCTCTCCATTCGCGCCGCCCGGCTTGGCGGCGGCCATCTTCTCGGTCTCGATCATAGTCCGGCCGATTCCATCGACGCTAAGGCCCATTCATGACACTTATGTGACATGCTCGCTTTTGCCATCATATAGCACGATTTTCGCGTTGTTGGACCTTGTTCGGGCCGCCTCCCGAGGGCAAGTATAGCGCCAATCAAAGCGGACAAGCGCCGCCTGGGGACCTGGGCTAACCCGTGCCAAAACGACTGATCCTGCTGCGCCACGCCAAATCGGCGTGGGACAATCCCAGCCTCGCCGACTTCGAACGACCGCTGTCAAACCGCGGGCGCAAGGCAGCGCCGCTGGTGGGTGCCTATCTCGGCCGGCGCGGCCTGGTGCCGGGCCTGGTGCTTACCTCCTCCGCCAAGCGCGCGGTCGAGACCCTGGACCTGGTCAGCGCAGGCTGGCCGACCAAGCCTACGGTGCGCAAGCTCAAGAGCCTTTATCTCGCCATGCCGCGCGAGATGCTGCGGCGGGTCCAGGCGATCGGGAGAGAGCCGGACTGCGTCATGCTGGTGGGCCACAATCCGGGCATTGCCGACCTCGCCAACTGGCTGTGCAGCCACGGCAAGGCGAAGCTGCGCGCCAACCTCGCGCGCAAGTTCCCAACCGGCGCGGTCGCCGTCGTCGAATTCGACGTCGAGGACTGGGGCGCCGTCGACGCCGAGACCGGCCATCTGATCGACTTCGCGACCCCGAAGCAGATCGAGCAGGGCGACTAACGCTTTTCCCGATGTTCCGATCCGGAAGAGAACTATCAACGGCATGCCGTACCGATCGGTGCGGGAACCGCACGCTCATTCAAAACGTCAGGCGCCTTTCACACCGGCAGCCCCGTATTCCGGAACCCTTCAAAGAGCTTCTCCAGGCGAGCGGGATCGGCAATCGGCACCAAACGGAGAAGGTATGACCGCCATTTCTCCACGTCGTCGCCGGGATACTCAGCCATTTTCCGGCGTTTGAGCGTCATGAATCGCTGCATGGCAGCACGCGCCGCGTCAGCCTGGCCGAGGTTCCAGAGCGATGCTGCCCGGAAGGCCAGAGCTTCATCAATTGTCCCGGCAACGCGCGCGAAACCGCTGGCCGCGTCGGCAAAACTGCCTTCGAAATATGCACCGACTGCGATCGCGTAGAGGCAGGGCTCCGGCACCAGCGGGCTGAGTTTGAGAGATTCCAGGGAGTAGTGTTGACCTTCCGCCACATGACCATTGCAGGCCAAGGCAATTCCCAGGAGGCACATGCTGAATTGATCATTTGGATTTTGCGCCAAGGCCATATCAGCCTGGGCCTTGGCGATATCGAGATTTTTGTTGCAGTAGAATTGTGCTTCTGCAAGGGCCCGGTGGGCATTGCTGTTGGTATGATCGATCGCGACCGCCTGCTCGGCCGCAGCCACCGCCTCCTGCCGAGCGCGCTCAAGATCGGTACTCCAATCACTCTGGTGTTCGTGAGAATATCCAAGCGACAATTCGGCATAGGCGGATGCAAATCGGGGTTCGCGCGAGATGGCCTCGCGAAGCAGGGCCCGCGCCGCAAGAATGCCATCCCTTTTGCCATCCCGCTGCAGGAATCTGGCCTTCAGGAACAGATCGTAAGCTTCATAAGCGATGGCCGGCTTTTGCAGAGCCTTTTCCATCTCGAAGGCTTCGACCCGTGCGGCCAGCACTCCGACTACCCGGCGGACGATGTCGTCCTGAAGCGCGAAAAGATCGCTGAACTCCCGGTCAAATCGTTCGGACCAGAGCGTTACTCCGTCAGCAGCATGAACGAGGCTGGCGGTGATGCGGACGCGCTGGCCCGCCCGGCGGACGCTGCCGCGAACCAGATACTCGGTATCGAGCCCGCGCGGCCTGCCGTCGGCCGCCTCAGCATGTTGCCTCACCGACGCTTGAGCAATGACCGCAAGATCGGCGAAACGGGAAAGCTCGGTAGTCAGATCCTCCGCAAGCCCAGCAGCGAAGTGAAGGTCGTCCGGATTGGCACCGGACTGTTCGAAAGGCAGGACGGCGATCGATGCCTTTGGGCTGCGAGTTGCGACGGCAGTCGCCGACGCTTCGGTAGACGGGCTTAGCACGGTATGCTGCGCAGACGCATCTTGCACAATTTGTCGGGTCAATGCGTCTGGTTCTACCCCCAATTCGCGATCGAGCTTTTCCCGGAACTCCTGATAGTGCCTAAGCGCCAGACTGCGATTGTTCATGGCGATATGCGCCCGGATCACCGACTGGTGCGCCAGTTCGCAAAGTTGATCGATGGACAACAGACGGCCGGCGACGTCCAGGCTTCGCCGGTGATCACCTTCGCGCTCAAGAACCCGAAGCAGCCTCGCCGTCGCCTCGCACCATTGATTGTCCAGTGCGCGACGGTTGTCTTCGAGCCAATCGGCGAAAGCGGCGTCCTCGGGCGCCAGGCCTTCGATGAACTGACCGCGTCGCAGAGCGAATGCCTGCTCCAGAGACTGTCGGTCATCAGCCTGGCGGAGCCGTTGAAACTCAGCAACATCGGAGACGACAGCCGCTTCGCGGAATGAAATAGCGCCGTCGGCGGCGGTATCGAGAACGTGACTCGCCTGACCGAAATCCTGGCGCAGGTCGACGAGCAGCTGGCGCAAGCTCCCCCGCGCCTGGGCCGTCTGCCGGTCGGACCAAAGCAGCGCGCAAAGGTGATCGCGGCCGACCGGCTTACCGTCCGCCAGGGCAAGACAGGCCAGCAGCCCGGTTCCCTTGCGCGAACGGACTGTAACCGGATCGCCTGCCACAGTCTGGAATTTGGGCGGGCCAAGAAGTTGGAACCGGTAATCCGTCATGAAGTCTCGTCCACGGCCGGCCTACCTAGTCCCGTTGTCAAGGTCCCGTTGTCAAGGCGAATTGACCTCAGCCTAGCACAACTGACGCCCCATTGACAAAAGACTGACGCCCCGATTGGCGGTCGGCTGACGGCGCATCGACAGACTGGCCTTCACCGAACAGCACACAGAGGTTCCGCGAAGGAGAAAGACCATGCGCTTCGATTTGCTCGACGAGTATTCTACTCTCGTGCCTTTTCGAGGTGACGTTTCGCGGAACGCAACCTCCCAAGATTCCGCCGTCCCGGCCAAGGCGGCCAAGCGCGGCGCCATCGCCAGGTTCGCAAGCCACCTGGCATTGCTGCGCAAACTCCTTAGGGCACTCCGCCAGATGGCGTTGTCGCGTTATCGGAACTTGGCCGCAAAATATTCGCGCCTCTCATAGGCATCAGGCCGCGGCAGTCGCTCGGGATCGTTTGCGGACCTCTGCAAGTCTCTGCTCACCCGCAAGCGTTGGGCGACTGAATTCGTATCGAAGGCCGCATTTTCTGCACCGAACCACTTCGGGGGAAATGCTCCGGAGCGCGCCTCAGCGGTGCGCGCGCCAGAACCGCTTGGTGTCCGCGAACTCCGCCCAGACTTGCTGGAACTGTCCGACCCTGCCGTGCACGGCGTGCGCCTGCCAGCCGATCACCAGGCCCTGGATGCGTTGCAGGTCGCCGATGTCGAGCGCGTCTTCCGCGCCCGCGCGTTCCACCAGCTGCCGGATCAGCTGCCGACCGACGGCGCCGTCGTTGACCGCGCCCAGGCAATCCTGCAGGTCCGACAGACGGTCGAGGAAGCGCTTGGTCGCCTTCGGCTTGTAGAGCGAGGAGAAGGCCAGCGCGACGTAGCGCAGTTTCTTGCCGAAGATGCGCAGGCGATGCAGCTCGGAATCGGGCAGCTCCGACCAGCGCTCGCCCAGCTTCATCAGCCGCTTGTAGCGGGTCTGCAGCAGGCGCTCGGCGAAGGCGCGCACCGGCGCATCGAGATGCGGTCCTGCCAAGGCGTGACGCCATGCGCCGTTGTGCAAGCCCTGGAACAATTGCAGCTGCATCGCGGCGTAGCGCGGATTGTGCAGCGCCTGGATCGCTTCGCGCCGGGCGGACGCGCGCTCCTGGTTCGCGACCTGCAGGAACCGCTGGAACGGCTCATCCTGCGGCAGGTGCGAGGACATCCACGACAAGGTCTCCAGCACCAGCACGTCGAGGTCGCGGGCCGGACCGCAGGCGCGCTGCGCCCAGCGCAGGTCGATCGACCAGGCGGCATGGACCGTATCGTCGATCAGCTCGCGGTAGGCGCCGACGATCGCGCGCAGCCGTCGCAGCGCGACGCGGAACTGGTGGATCGCCTCGACCGCGCCGGTCGCCAGCATGGCGACTTCATTGGCCTGCATCTGCGCGATACAGCTGGTCACGATCTTCTCGAATGCGACCGCGACGGTGTCCTCGTCGGTCAGCTTGACGGGCGTCGCCTTCTGCGGCTGCGCGGTCGAAGCATCGGCGAGCGCATAGCCGCGCGCAGCCTTGGTGGCGTGACCCAGGCGGAACGGCACCACATCCAGCAATTCCTCCGCGGCGCCCCACAGGTCGACCCGGTCGCCGCCCTTCAGCTCGATCTCCAACTCGTGGATCGGCTCTTCGCGGTCGCCGGCGCGGATGCTGCCGCGATCCCACGACACCTCGATCTCCGACGTGCGGTACGGCAAGGTCCAGGACGTGCGCTCGAAATTGGTGAGGAATACCGGCTGCAACCGCGGCCAGACGCCTTCGCGCAGCTCACGCGCCAGGGTGCGATCGCTGATCTTGGCGAGGCTCGGCATATCGCTCGGCAGCTCGGCCTCGAGCTCACGATATGACTGCAACCCAAGTGTGCCGCCGTTCGGCACCTTCAGCGTCTGGATTCGCTTGCGGCCGATCTCGCGCACGCGCAGGGCCATGCCGCGCTTGGCCAGATCGCGCTCCGCCGTGTCGAAATAGACGTTCCGGAGAATCTTCTTGATGCCGCGGGAGCGCAGGTTCGGCTTCAGGCGGGTCAGCAACTGGTGCGAATCAACGCCGTGGAGCATCGGCGGCAATTGCAGCTTCAGCTCCGTCTCGTTCGCCATACCGTCCCCGTGCACTTTCTCCTTTGTGGCGGGCACCATAAAGTGCGGCCTTCGCGCAAGAAAGTTACAGAACAGCGTCAGTTCTGTGACAGTTGTCCGCTGACCTGTCGCGATCTTAGGTCACAACCTCGTGAAGGGCCAGACGCCGCGTGTCGCAGCCCGCAGGCCGCTGTTAATGTAACTCCGTCAGTGACTTATTGGTCTCAATGTCATCAATCGAAGAAGCGGAGCAGGCCAGATGAAGGGACGCATCACGAAGCTTGGCGCCGTCGCCCTCGCCACGGCGATCGGTTTTGCCACCGTCGCAGCCTTGGTGCAGGCGGCAGACCCGATCGCCGAACGCCGCGAGCTCATGAAGGGCAACGGCGCGGCCATGAAGGCGATCGACGGGGTGCTGAAGAATGGCGGCTCGGCCGCCGACCTGGAGAAACACGCCAATCAGCTCAACGATACGGCGATGAAGATCGGCACGTTGTTCCCCGCGGGCACCGACCAGCCGCAGGGCAAGGAGCCGGGGCAAACCAGGGCACTGCCCGAGATCTGGGAAGAGCCGGACGAGTTCGCCGCGGAGGTCAAGGAATTCCAAGAGGAATCCGCCATGTTCAAGACCGCGGTCGCGGGCGGCGACATGGGCGTGATCAAGGCAGAGTTCGACAAGCTCGGCGGCGTCTGCGGCGACTGCCACAAACAGTTCCGCGCGAAGTAGGTCAGTTCATGAAAGTCAGGTGAATCGCCACCGGTACGGCGGCGGCGATTACCACACAAACGAGAGCGCGCCACAGCGGCGCGCTCTTTGTGGTGCCGTCCTGTTGCGCCATTCGGGCAACTGAGCGCGGCAGGCGCGCGCGCCCTACGACCATCGCACGCACCAAATTCTCGCGTTTGAAGGCGCGATAGACCACGATGACCAGGATGTGCAGCAGCGCCAGCGCCAGCAGGATGTTGGCGAGCGGTTCGTGCAGCTTCTCCAGGATCGAGCCGAGCCAATCCGGCCAGCGGCCATAGAGCGGACCCTCGAACAGGACATCGTCGGTCGAGCTCATGCCGGACACAGCCTGCAGACCGACGAGCAGAATGAGCGCCAGCACCATCAAGCCGCCCGCCGCGTTGTGGCCGAAGCTGTAGGACGGCAGCCGTTCCCTGAAGGCGTGCCGCAGATAGCGCGCCGCGGCGCCGGGCCAGCGCACGAAATGCCGGAA
>DATFDU010000241.1:0-5997 GCA_035251915.1 Dongiaceae bacterium
CCGGCATCGCGACCGTGGTGGACGTGGTGAACGAGGGCTACCGGACACCGCCGGGCGCCGACGAGACCGCGGCCAAGGCCACCGACGAGCTGGTGCAGAACGAAGCGCTGCGCACCGAGGAGGAGTCGGTCATCCAGGTGAAGTTCGTCGACGGCTCGGAGCTGAGCGTCGAGCAATCGAGCGAAATGGTGCTGTCCGACTATGTGTTCGACGGCTCGGCCGCGGCCGGCCTGATCAACCTCAATGACGGGCTGTTCCATTTCAAGTCGAACGGCAACGACGACCAGGGCGTGAAGCTGCGCACCCCGGTCGCCACCATCGGCGTGCGCGGCACCGAGTTCCTGGTGCATGTCGACGGCGACGACGTGACGATCATCGACATCCTGGACGGCGCGGTCGAAGCGACGCCGCACGGCCAGGGCAAGGCGATCACCTGCATCGGCGGCCAGAGCATCCTGATCGCCGGCGAGGACGAGGACGCCCAGTGCGGCGACATCGGCTCGTTCTCGACCGCCGCCGGCCCGGCGAACAGCAACGACCGCAACGAACCCGGCCATGCCGGCCAGGATCGCCCGAAGAAGGATGCCAAGGATCCGCCGAAGGACCGGCCACGTCCGGATCCGGAGCCCTGCGACGGCGAATGCGGCGGCGGCAGCCAGGTCATGCTGCTGGTCGATGAGGAGCCGTTCGCGCTCGGCTGATCGAGCCGGCTCGCCCGGTTCGGGCATCAGTCGGCCAGGGGTAGGGCGGCAACGGGCCGGCATTCCCAGGGGTCCCGTTGCCGCCCCTTTTGCCTCCGTGCGATCGGGCGCAGGCTGGTTAACGGCCCGGGTTAAGGCCGGGCCCGCCGGAGAAGCTTGCAGATTTCTTGCAGATTTCGTGGAGTCCCGCGGCGGTGCTTGCGGCGGGCCCGGCGCGCGCGGATGATGGGGCATTGTCCCAGCGGCGTGGCGCATGGCAAACCCCCAGACGGACCGTCAACCTGAACGGCAACCCCTGCATCTGCATTTCGGGGACTACGAGATCGACCTCTCGGCGTTCGAGCTGCGCCGCGGCGGGCAGCCGTGCGCGGTGGAGCCGCAGGTGCTGGAACTGCTGGCCTACCTGGTGCGCAACGCCGGGCGGCTGGTCACCAAGGCCGACCTGATCGCGCATGTGTGGGACGGCCGCATCGTCTCCGATTCCACCCTCGCCAGCCGGGTCAAGTCGGCGCGCCGCGCGATCGGCGACGACGGCGAGCAGCAGCGCCTGATCAAGACCGTGCACAGCCGCGGCGTGCGCTTCGTCGGCGAGGTGCGGGTCGAACTCGGGCCGGCGGAGGCGGACGGCACGGCCGCGCGGCCGCATGAACCGGCGGGGTCCGGGATCGATATCGGCGCTGCGGCGGAGCTGCCGTCGATCGCGGTCCTGCCATTCGCCAATGTCTGCGGCGATCCCGAGATCAGCTACCTGGTCGACGGCCTGACCGAGGACATCATCACCGACCTGTCGCGGTTCCGGCAGCTGCGGGTGGTCGCGCGCGATTCCTGCTTCCGCCACCGCGACGCCGATTTGCGCGCGGCGGCGCAAACCCTCGGCGCCGACTACCTGGTGACGGGCAGCGTGCGCCGGCAAGGATCGCGCCTGCGCCTCAGCGCGCAGCTGACGGAAGCGCACAGCCGCAACGAGCTGTGGGCCGAGCGCTTCGACCGCAGCACCGAGGACGTCATCGCGGCGACCGACGAGCTGGTGCGCACCATCGTCGGCACGCTGGCCGGGCGGGTGCGCGCGGCGCTCGCCAAGCGCAAGCCGCCGGCCAACTTCGCCGCCTATGATTGCGTGCTGCGGGCCCAGGCGGCGCTGCTGAAGATCGGCGACCGCGCGGCCGAATCGGAGGCGAAGCACCTGTTCCAGCGGGCGCTCAGCCTGGATGCCGATTATCCGCGTGCCCACGCCGGGCTGGCCGTGGTTCTGATGCGCGACTGGTTCCGCAACGAAGCGAACGCCGAGACCGCGATCGAGCGCGCACTCGATCACGCGCAAAGGGCGGTCGCCCTCGACAGCGACGACAACGAATGCCAGGAGACCTTGGGCTGGATCCTGCTGCACCGGCGCAGCTTCGACGTGAGCGAGCGGCATTATCGCCGGGCGGTGGAGCTCAATCCAAACTCGCCCGATGAGTTGGCCGCAATGGGGTCCGCCTGCTCCTTGTTCGGCCGGCCGGACGAGGGCATCGGCTGGTTTGAGCTGGCGAAGAAGGTCGATCCCTATTTCGACCCCTCCTGGTACTGGAACCTGCTGGGCGCGACCTATTTCAATGCGCGACGCTATGACGATGCGCTCGCCGCCTTCGCGCGCAACCCGAACGCGCCGCCGTGGGTCGAGGCCTACGGCGCCGCTTCGCATGCGCTGGCGGGCCGGGTCGAAGCCGCGCGTGCGGCGGCCGCCAAACTCGAGCAAAGCGCGCCGGAATTTTCCGCGGCCGACCTGATACGCAAGGAGCCCTACAAGCTGACCGCCGATCTCGATCATCTGGCGGTCGGATTGCGCCTTGCCGGGCTGCTGCCGGCGAGCGCGGATGCGCCGGAGCAGGCGGCGGCGCGCAGCGCTCGCCAAGCGCCGCTCACCGCCAGCACGGAGGCGCATCAGTTCTACCTGATGGGCCGCTCGTTCCTGATCAGCGGCGGCTGGGGCAAGCGCGCGCTCGAGGTGGCGCGCCAGATGTTCGTCAAGGCGATCGAGGCCGATCCGGATTTCGCCCATGCCTACGCTGCGCTCGCCAGCTGCGACTGCAAGCGGCTGCTGATGGAGGTGGAGAGCGTGTCGTTCCAGACCATCGCGGCCTACAGCGAGCGCGCGCTGGCGCTGCAGCCGGGCCTGTGCGAGGCCTACGCCGCCAAGGGCATGGCGCACTACGCCGCCGGCGAACGCGCCGAGGCCGACGCCGCGTTCGAGCAGGCGATCGCGCGCGGGCCGCAGTGCTTCGAGGCGCACTTCTTCTATGGCCGGCATTGCCTGGTCGAAGGCCGGCACGAACAGGCGGCGCGCCTGCTCGAGCGCGCCGCGGAGCTGAACCAGAACGACTATGGCGCGCTCGGCCTGCTCGACGATTGCTATCGCCATCTCGGGCGGCACGACGAAGCGCGCGACGCGGCGCGGCGCTGCGTCGAGCGCGTGACGGCGGAAGTGACGGCGCATCCCGACAACGCCAACGCGCTGGCGTTCGGCGCGATCATGGCGGCGGAGCTGGGCGACGACATCACCGCGCTGGACTGGGCGGGCCGCGCCATCGCGATCGATCCCGCCGACCTGGTGGTCAACTACAACGTCGCCTGCACCTATGCGGCGCTGGGCGAGCTCGAGCGCGCCGTGGCCCGCATCCGCCACGCCATTCCCGACGACCCGGTGTGCCGGCGCGCCTTCACCGACTGGATGAAGATGGACATCTCGCTCGACCCGCTGCGTCCGCTGCCGGAGTTCCAGCGCCTGATGCACGAGCTGGAACGCGAATTCCCGGACGAGCAGCCGAAAGCCATGCCGCTGTTGCAGTCGGCTTAGCGGAGCTTTGGGTCTGCTTCGATCAGGCAGCGCCAACCAGGCAACCACCGCCAGCAATCCGATGACGATTGACCGTGAGGATGATCGTCACGTCGGCGGTTCAGCGACCGTTCATTTCAGATGGGCTGATGTTGTCACCCGCCTGAACCGCGGGCCTTGGCGCCTTTTGTGTCCCAAGCAATAGAAGGCGCCACCGGCGGCCTCTGCTCATGCCTCCAAGTGGGCACGCCGCCGGCTCTGCCCGCTGGACGGGCGGATTACGCCGTCGCATCCTGCACTGGGCTCTCCGCCTCGGGGGTCATGATCAAAGGCAAGGCCCATGACGGCGCGGCGACCTGCTCTTGGGTGGGCGTGAGCTGCGCCAACTGGGTGCGCATCTCCGAGAGGGCCGCGTGGAGCAGTGCGAGCCTTCGCATGGCATCTGAGGTATCGCGGCGCTCAATTCTCAGCCGCTCTATCGCCAGCTTCTGGTTCGCGATCCGCGTTTCCATCCGCCGGATGTGTTCCATTGCAGCAGCAAAAATCGGGTCCATGGCGAAGCCTCATGCAATGCAGTTCTGATTGTTGCGATGGCCCCGATGAACCGCGGATGAACTGGCTGGACCAAGCAAAATAAACCTGAGTCTGTGCAACGCCCTGGCCAAGCTGCGGTTTACGATCTCCATCCAGGAGAGATCGTTGCGGCTACAGCAGCGGCTGAGGAGGCATGAGACCTGCTTTGGTCGAAACGGCTTCGGCCATGTTCAGACTGCTGGTGCTGGCGATTTCCGCGGCCATCTTAAGGTAGAGCTCGAAGCCGCCGCTCATCAGGATCAGGGCGCCGCGATCGCTGCTTCGGCCGCAAATGCGGATCAGCTCCAGGCCATCGGAATTCGGCATCTCCAGATCCATGGCGATGATGTCGGGCTTCCAGTCCCGCAGAATGCTTTCGAAGGCGGAGGCGTCGTGGATCATTTGAACCTCCAGCCCCAGACGTTCGCCGTCGGCTTTCAGTTCGGCCGCGAAAGGTCGATCGTCGTCGACGATCAGGAGACGCCCCAAGCCCACGAGTACCCTCGGCTACGAGCCCATCTTGCGTAGCGGGCCACTCACGGGGCATTGCCGGATGGAGTTCCCGAAATTCAGCCGATTGGCAACCACGCGGTCGGGCTGGATCGCATCCGGGTCAGGCGCTGGCAACGCGTTCAACCGTGTCATTTGGAACCCCGAGGTCCCAAGACCGCGACGAGGCATTCCTGATAGGTGGCCAGAATCCAGGCCCGGTCGGCGAGGCGTTGCGTCCCGTTTGGCCGGTCGTGGAATACCCTTCCCTCACTGCTCGCGATCTTCTCCATCAGCCTGAATGCCACATATTCCGGCGAGTTCTCGCCGATGTGCACGATGGGCGCATCAGTCATACCTTCTCCCCCTGGGACGCATAGGCTTGGCTTGCCAGTCACGAAAACGGCCTACACAACGAAGAACGCAACAAGATGTTCCGGCCGCATGCTGAGGACGATGCATCGTGGGCGCCTAGGCCGGCGCACGTAGGAAAGACTGATCCCGCGCGATTCATTCAGGGTTCATCGCCGTTGTGGCGAAATTGAGTCACGCCATTTAGGGGTGGCGTACGACGCCCGGGGGGATCCCTATCCATGGGCGCCGGACCGGTGAGCGGGCCGGTGCCCGCTACCGGTTTGAAACTTTGCTGGGATGAAATATTTTCTCCTTCCAGGAACCCAGCCCCAATTCCATGGTTGCTTGCGCCAACATGGGGGAAGTGCGCGTATCGTGAACAGAGTCGATCTGTATTTAGAGCGCAGTAGAACCTATGCAGCCGCGGCAGAGGCTGCTTCCGACGCTGGCGACAGGGTTAAATTCCTTCAGATGGCACAGCATTGGGCTCGTTTAGCCAGGATCGCGGAGCGATACGCTTCTGTGCCCGGTGACGAGACCCTCCGGCTCCATCCACGGGCGAAGAGCAAAGCAACATGACTTCCTCTTGCGCGGGCTCCAGAAAGTCCGCTGCGAAGCACTCCTCCATGCCATCGCGCATAACCTGCGTCGAACAAGGGCTCTCGGGTTGGCTTGAGCATGACAAGAAGCACATCATCCTCTGACTTGCATCCCAGGAAGGGCGCATCGGCTCAGGACACAACGACACCAAAAGCCAATTCCTTCACAGCCTCTCAAGGCCGGGACGACGGTGAGAGAGGGGTCGCCGCCCGCGCGAACGCTGATGGCAAACTGGATAACAGGCGCGTTACGCCTGCCGCGCCAGCACCTCGCGCACCTTGTCGCTCAGTTGCTGGAGCGTGAAGGGCTTGGGCAGGAAGTTGACGCCGGGGTCGAGGACGCCGTTGTGGACCACGGCGTTGCGGGTGAAGCCGGTGGTGTAGATGACGCGCAGGTCGGGGCGGCGCTTCAGCGCCTCGTCGGCCAGCTTGCGGCCGTTCATGTCGGGCATCACGATGTCGGTGA
>DATFDU010000242.1:0-11746 GCA_035251915.1 Dongiaceae bacterium
TCTTCTTTCGATGCTTCCAGCTCGGTAGATTTCCGAAATACTGGACGCATATACAAGATGCAGGAATAAGCTAACATGCGCCAAAAAAAGCGGTCAAGCAGACCGGCGAAATGCTTGGCAGCCATGGTGACCGAAGGAAAAAATGAGGCCGTCGTGAACTATTTCGACAATCCGAACTACTCCGTCATCATTGTCGGCGCAGGCCGCGGCATCGGCCGCGCCGCCGCCGACCTGCTCGCGTCCCAAGGCGTTGCGGTGGGCTGCCTCGACAGCGACGTCGCAACCGCACAGGCAGCCGCCGAGGTGATCAAGGCCCGTGGCGGCCGCGTGGCCGCGGGCCGGCTCGACGTCACGGAAGACCGCGCCATCGGCCCGGCGCTCGATGCTATGGCGAAGTCGCTGGGCCGGATCGACGGACTGGTCAATTGCGCCGGCATCACCGGCAACACCAATATCAAGGCTCATGATGTCGATCCGGCGGATTTCGACCGCGTTCTCGGCATCAATCTGCGCGGCGCCTTCATGCTGTCGAAGCACGTGCTGCCGCACATGGTGGCGCAGAAATACGGCCGTCTGCTGCACATCGCCTCGATCGCCGGCAAGGAAGGCAATGCCGGCATGACCGCCTATTCCGCCAGCAAGGCTGGCCTGATCGGCCTGGTGAAGAGCATGGCGAAGGACTATGTGGACCGCGGAATCACCATCAATGCCCTGGCTCCCGCCGTGATACGCACGCCAATGGTCGACGCCATGCCGCAGGCGTCGCAGGATTACATGACGGCGAAAATTCCCATGGGCCGCTGCGGCGAGCTGGAGGAGGCGGCGCAGATGATCGCCTGGATCGTTTCACCGGCCTGCAGCTTCACCACCGGCTTCACCTTCGATCTCAGCGGCGGACGCGCCACCTACTGACGGGGACTCGGCCGTGAACAAAGTTGCCGCCATCGAGGTCATCCCGATCATCGGCCCGACGCCGGCGGCCGACGACCTGGACGGCACGACCGACACCGTCATCGTCCGGCTGACCGACGAAGCCGGCCTCACCGGCATCGGCGAGACCGACGCGCCGCCGCATGTGGTCAAGGCGTTCCTGGAAATGCCGACTGCGCACCTATGGAGCCGCAACGTCAGCGAGATCCTGATCGGCGCCGACCCGCTGGAAGCGACCGGCCTTTGGCAGAAGCTCTATGACGGCACATTCTGGCCCGGACGGCGCGGCCTTGGCATCCACGCCATCTCCGCAATCGACATCGCGCTCTACGACCTCGCCGGCAAGCAGCACGGCGTTCCGTCCTACAAGCTGCTGGGCGGCGCGCGGCGCGACAAGCTGCGGCCCTATTGCACCATCTTCCCCGGCCTCGCGCATGGCCGGTCCATCGAAGAGCTCATGACCGAGATCGGGCGGCAGTTCGACGCCGCGCTGGAGAGCGGCTTTCGCGCGGTGAAGATGGAAGTGCTGTTCTATGACCTGGTGACCGACCGGGAATTGGTGGGCCTGATCCAGCGCGGCCGCAAGATGCTGGGTGACGGGATCACCATGGCCGTCGATTTCGGCTATCGCTGGCAGAACTGGCACGATGCGCTCTATGTGCTCGACCGGGTCGGCGAGTGCGACATCTTCTTTGCCGAAGCGACCCTGCAGCACGACGACCTGGAAGGCCATGCTCGCCTCGCCGAGCGCAGCGCCATCCGCATCGGCGGCGCGGAGGCCGCCGCGACCCGCTGGGAGATCCTGGAGTGGCTGACGCGCGGCAAGGTCGGGATCGTGCAGCCCAACATCGGCCGCGGCGGCGGCCTGACCGAGATTCGCCGCATCGCCGACCTGTGCGAGATCCACGGCGCCGAGGTGGTGCCGCACGGCTGGAAGACCGGAATCACGTCGGCCGTCGGCCGGCACTTCCAGGCCGCCTGCGGTCCGGCGCCGGTGTTCGAATATGTTTCGCCCAAGGTGTTCGACAGCGTCTTGCGGCGCGAGCTGGTCTCGCCCGAGCCGGCGGTGGTCGATGGCTACATGGCGCTGCCGGACCGGCCGGGCCTTGGCATCGATCTCAACGAAGAGCTGGTCGAACGGCTGCGGGCCGACCGGACCTAGCTGATCCGGAACTTTTCGACGGTCACGGGATCGAGGCTGATGCCGAGGCCGGGCGTTTCCGGCACCTGGATGCGGCCGTCGCTGCCGATATCGAACCTCTCGCGCGTCAGATTCCAGCGGATCGGCGACTGGCTGGTGGAATATTCGGCCGGTTCGTCGTCCCAATGCTGCGACAGGAATGCCAGGTTGGCGGCGATCGTGATGTTCGACTTGTAGCCGTGCGTGACCACGCGCTTGCCGCGCTTCCTTGCGACAGCTGCGATGCGCATGAGCTCGGTCAGACCGCCCGCCATGGTCACGTCCGGCTGGGCGATGTCGATCTTGCCGACCTCGAAGGCGTGCTCATATTCGTAGCGTGTCGTAAGGCCGAGATCGCCGCCGCCGATCGGAATGCCGAAGCCCTGGAACCGCGCATGCCCTGCCAAATCGTCGATCGGCAGCGGCGCCTCGACCCAAAGAAAGTTGTTGTCGCGAAAGATCGGCATCAGCGGCAGCCCATCCTCGGCCTTCTCCCAGGCCGTCGCTGCGTCCACCATCAATCGGATGTCCGGCCCCACGTGATCACGGGCGGTGCGGATGATGGCCTCCGCCTTGCGGACATCCCGACGCCAGTGCGGATCGGCGACGATCTTGATCGCCTTCAAGCCGAGCTTCAGCCCGCGATCGATATTGCCGCGCACTTCGTCAGGCGTTTCACCAAGCGGGTAGACCGTGCCGTAGGCCAGCAGGCGGTTGCGCTTTCGCTGGCCCAACAGATCGGCGACAGGCTTGCCCTCGACCTTGCCGCGGATGTCCCACAACGCGATGTCGATGGCGCTCATGGCATGGATGACGACGCCGCGCCGGCCGTAATAGCTGGTCCGGTCATACATCCGGTCCCACAAGGCCTCGACCTGCAGGGGGTCTTGCCCGACCACGACCTCCTTCAATCCCATGGCATGGGTGTGGGACCGCGGCGCGGCAATGATGGCCCGGATGACCGAGGGCACGCTGTCCACCTCGGCGATGCCGGTGACGCCGCCATCCGTGTGGACGAGAACAAGGCAATTGTCGTATGACCCGTCGAAGGTCGCCCCGGTCCACCCGGGCACCCGGAGTTCGATCACCTCGATGCCGGTAATCTTCATTGCCCCGTCCCTCGTCGCGCCGGTTTGCGCGATCGTCTGAAATATTGGATACTGGTCCAGAATGTTGGAATCCCACCCATGACGCAAGCAGGAAAGGCGCGCACCCGCGCCACGGTTCAGCTGGCGCCAGCCGCTGCCGATGACGAGCAGGGCGGCTCGCGCAGCGTCCGGCGCGCGCTGGAGATGTTCGAGTTCCTGCTGCAACAGGGCGAGCCGGCGACCGTTGGCGCGATCGTCGGGGCGCTGCAGATTCCCAAATCCACCGCCTACGAACTCGTTCGGACCCTGACCGAGGCGGGATATCTGGAGCCATCCGGGCGCGGTGCCGGCTTGTTCCTGGGCCGGAAACTGTTCGAGCTGGGCATGGCCTATCGCGGCCAGGTCGATCTGTTGCGCGACGGCAGCCAGATCGTCGAAGAGCTGCGCGACGCCACCGGCGAGACGGTGCAGCTTTCGGTGCTCGAGAACGACATGATGCTGGTGCTGCTGAAGGAGGAGGGGTCGCGATCGATCCGCATCATCAGCCGCGTCGGCTCTCGCGTGCCGGTGAACTGGGCGGCGGCCGGCCGGCTTCTGGTGTCCGACCTGGACGATGCTACCCTCGGCGCCCTGTTGAAGCGCTCGGTGCGTCAATCGCCCACCGGCCGCTCGATCACCGATGTCTCGAAGCTGATCCAGCAGATCCGCAGGTTCCGCAAGCAAGGCTATGCCACCGAGCTCAACGAAACCAACGAGCACGCCGGTTGCGTGGCGGCGCCGGTCATTGACGGCAGTGGCCGCTGCGTCGCCGCCATCAGCGTCGTCGCGCCGGAGCATCGCCTCGGCAAGCAGAACCGCGATGAGCTGATCAGGCGCGTACGGGAGGCGTCGGCCAAGCTGTCTGGCCGCCTCGGCGCCCACTAAAGCGCGGACGTTTCGAACAGCTTCTGCAGACGATCGAGCAGGGCGCGCTCGTTCAATTCGCCCCGCAGGTGATGCTCGATCAGGTCTCCGGCCTTGGCCTGGAAGCCGAGATAGCCGGCAAAGCGCGGCCGGATCCAGCATCCTTCCATCGTCCTCAGCGTGTCGCGGTAGCAGCCACCGAACCTGGCATTGATCGCCGCGTCTCTCCAGCATTCCAGCCGCGCCGGCTGGCCGTGGTGCAGCGCGAACGCCGACTGCGCGGCGGCCGTCGCCGCAAAGCGCGCGTAGGTCAGCGCTGCTTCCGGATTCGCGCAATGCGCCGATATGCCCAATCCCGTTCCGCCGATGGTCGAGCCGCGCGGCCCGGATGGCCCTGGAAAATCATGGAAGCGCAACGGGCGCCGCTGGTCGGCCTCGGCGTAGGTCGCATAGCAATAGACCGCCGGACAGAACACCAGATCGTCGCGCGCCACCATGACGTCATGCAGCGCGATGCTGTTCCAGTCCAACGCTTCGCGTGGGCATAGCGCCAGCAGCTCGCGCAAATGCTCAAGGGCCGCCCGCGCCGCGCCCAGGTCGGCGAATGGTTCGTGGGGCGACGTTGCACAGGGATGGCCGAGATTGGCACACAGCGTGAAGAACGTCATCAGGCTGTGCACGCCGCGCAACCCGATCGCGAGCTTCATGCCGTTCCGCGCAGCCTTGCGGCCGAGATCGAGCAAGGTCGCCCACTCTCCCGGCGGTGCGCTGTCCAGCTGCGCCATCAGATCGGGCCGCGACACCGCCACCTGGCATGCCGCATCCACCGGCAGCGCCCAGGTTCTTCCTTGATAGACATAGGTTGCGAGCGAAGGCCCAACGAAGGACGATCGCATGTCGCCGGCAACGATGGCGTCCAGCGGCAACAGGCAGTTGCTGGCCGCGATGTCGCCGCAGAACGGATGATCGAGGATGACCAGGTCGTAGGATCGCGCCAGTTCGGCGACCGGCGTGAATTCAAACCCATGCAGTGGGCGTGACGACCACTCGATCTCGATGCCGGCATGCTGCTGTGCGAACATCGCCAGCGTCGCCAGCAGCGGATCCACCGCGCGGCGATGGTCCCACGTCATTCCACGCAAGCGTACCGGCGGCATCCGACGCGCTCCCCGTTGACTTAAAGTCGATTCCAGCTAACCTACCATTCTATAAATGCGTACAACAGTCCAGCATTCTGGAATTTGGCGCGGCACGCTCGGCAAACGCAGCGTGACAACGAGAGCAGGGAGGTAGCGATGAAGCTGGCACGATTGATGTGCGGCGCGGCGTTCGGCGCGCTGGCGATGGCGGGGTTGTCGGGCGCGGCGCTCGCGGCGGCGGGCGATGAATGCGTGAAAGTCCTGGGATACGAATGGAGCGGCGAGAAGCAGTCGATGGACCCCGCCGACATGCATTCCGGCGATGATGCCTACCATACGTTCGCGGTCTACAACCGCCTGGTCGACATCGACGACAATTTCAACGTCCTGCCGGAGCTCGCGACCGAATGGGGCGTGTCGGATGACGGCCTGACCTGGACCTTCAAGCTGCGCGACGGGGTGAAGTTCCACAGCGGCAAGGATTTCTCTTCCGCCGATGTCGTCTACAGCTTCAAGCGCCTGCTGGACGAGAAGACCGGCTCCGGCGCCCGTGCTGTCCTAGAGTTCCTGGATGCCGATGGGATAAAGGCGCCGGATGCGCGCACGGTCACCTTCACCACCAAGAATCCGGTGGTGGAGCTGCCGGTGCTCATCAGCAACAAGTTCACCAACATCGTGCCCGATGGCGCCAAGCAGGAAGACCTGCGGCTCCATGGCGACGGCACCGGCCCCTTCATGCAGGAGGAGTTCACGCCGAATGCGCCGGTGCGCATCCTGCGCAAGAACCCGAACTATTGGGACGCCGGCAAGCCGAAGGCCGATTGCCTGAAGATCACCGTCGCGCAGGAAGCGGTCGCCGCCGTGTCGGCGATCAAGTCCGGCGAGGTCGACCTGATGCTGAACGTCGATCCCTCGGTCATTCCCGCGCTGAAGGATGACCCCTCGGTCGCGCTGCTGGAGACCGGGGCATCCAATTCGATGACGATCTCGTTCTGGGTCGATGCCAAGCCGTTCGACGATCCGAAAGTCCGTCAAGCGCTGAAAGCAGTGGTCGACCGCCAGGCGATGATCGACACCGTCCTGCTCGGCTTTGGTGAGCCTGGCGCGGACAATCCGGTGCCGATCGGCAGTTCCGCCTCCTATGTCAAGGAGGCGCCGAAGCAGGACTACGAGCTGGCGAAGAAGCTGCTGGCGGACGCCGGTCACAAGGACGGACTGAAGTTCGACCTCTACACCGCAGAAGGCGTCCCGGGCATGGTCCGCATGGCGCAGGTCTATGCGGAGATGGCGAAGCCCGCGGGCATCGACATCAACGTCATCGTGACGCCGGCGGAAAGCTTCTGGGACGATGTCTGGCTGAAGCAGTCGGCCGTGACCTCCGCCTGGTCGATGCGCCCGCCCGGAGAAGGCTTGGCGGTCGCCTATACCCAGAACGCCAAGTGGAAGGAGACCCATTGGGAACGGCCGGACTATGACGCGCTGCTGCTGAAGGCCAACACGACGGTCGATACGGAAGAGCGGCTGAAGCTGTTCCAGCAGACGGGAGAATTGCTGGCGAACGAGGGCGGGCTGGTGCTTCCGATGTTCGTCCATCAGGTGCTGGCGTTGCGCAAGGGCTGCGAAGGCTATACGCCGCGGGCGCAGAACTTCAATTTGAACTTTGAAGATCTAGGCTGCAGCAAGTAGGCTTCCCCGGATGCGGGCGCCGGTGGTCCGCTGGCGCCCGCTCCATTTATGAGGTTGCTCACCGCGTCGCTGCGCAAGCGGGGAACTGCATTTGCCGATTCTAAGGCTCGTGGCCGGCCGCATCCTGCTGTCTGTTCTGACGCTCCTGATCGTGTCGCTGATCGTATTTGCCGTGCTCGAGGTGCTTCCGGGCGACGTGGCGTCCCGCATTCTCGGCCGCGACGCGACGCCCGAGGCGCTCGAATTGCTGCGCGCCAAGCTCGGACTCAACGACCCGGCGCCCGTGCGATATCTCCACTGGCTGGGCGGATTGCTGTCCGGCGATTTCGGCCAGTCCCTCGTCTCCAGCCGGCCGGTGACGGATATCCTGGTGCCGCGCATCTACAACACGGTGCTGCTTTCGGCCTACGCGTTCCTGCTCTATCTGCCTTTGACGGTGCTGCCGGCCCTGATCCAGGCAATCCGCCGCGACCGGCCGGTGGATCACGCGCTTTCCATCATCACGCTGGTGCTGCTGTCGATGCCGGACTTCCTGCTGGCGACGATCCTCCTTTTCACCTTCGTGGTGCTGGTGCCGATCCTGCCGGCGATCTCGCTGGTGGATCATTCCTCCAGCGCGATCGACTATCTGCGCGCCATGACCCTGCCGGCACTGACACTGGCGATCGTGATGGCGGTCTATGCGATGCGCATGTTGCGCGACAATCTGATCGAGGTGCTGGATTCCGACTATGTCCGCATGGCGGAGCTGAAGGGCCTCAGCGCGAAGCGCGTTCTGCTGCGCCACGCCTTGCCCAATGCCCTGGTGCCGACGCTCAACGTGACGGCGCTGAACCTTGCCTACCTGGTCGGCGGCGTGGTGGTGGTGGAAAAGGTGTTCTCCTATCCTGGCTTCGGCAGCCTGCTGGTGGATTCGCTGCAGCTGCGGGACCTGCCGGTGATCGAGACGACCGTCATGATCGCCGCCCTGGTCTATGTCGGCGCCAACCTGATCGCCGACATCGCGGCCGTGCTGCTCAATCCCCGCCTGAGGACGGCCTGAGATGAGTGTCGAGCAGGCATCGGCGCCGCGGCAGGCCCCGGTTCGCTATCGCGTCCTGTGGGGCCAGACTCCGCAGAGCTTCCGGATCGGGTTGATCGTCCTGCTGCTCCATCTGACCGTGGCGGTCATCGGCCCGTTCTGGGCGCCCTACGGATTTTCGCAGATGGGGACCGGGATTCCGTTGTCGGGGATGAGCTGGGCGCATCCGTTCGGCGTCGACCAGCTCGGCCGCGACGTGTTCAGCCGCGTGGTGCACGGATCGCACATCGTCATCCTGCTGTCGCTGTCTGGCACCGCCATCGGGCTCCTGGTGGGCGCAGTGCTGGGGTTGCTGTCCGGCTATCTCGGCGGCTGGTTCGACAATCTGCTGCAGCGCCTGCTGGAGGCGCTGATCAGCATCCCGTTCCTGGTGTTGGCGCTGATCGCCATTGCATCGGCCGGTCCGGAACTGTCCGGCAACCCGATCCTGGTGGTGCTGGTGGTGGCGCTGGTCTATGCGCCGCGCATCGCCCGCATCGCGCGCGCCGCCGCCATGGATATCGCCACCCGGGACTTTGTCACGGTGGCGCGTCTGCGCGGCGAGAGCGCCTGGTCGGTCATGCGCCGCGAGCTGCTGCCCAATGCGACCGGTGTGTTGCTGGTGGAATTCGCGTTGCGCGCGGGGTATGCACCGGTGCTGATCGGGTCGCTCGGATTTCTCGGCTTCGGGCTGCGGCCGCCCACCCCCGAATGGGGCCTGATGATCAGCGAGAACCGCGCGCTCATCATCATCACGCCGATCACCGTGCTTGGTCCGGGTCTGGCGCTGGCGTCGCTGGTCGTCGGCTTGAATCTGTTCACTGAAGGCCTAGCGCGCATTCTTGGCCGCACCGTGCGGCTGGGCAACCAATGACCGGCGCGCAACACCTCCTCGAGGTACGGAACCTGGGCATTTCGTACCGCCAGGGCGGAGGATGGTCGCGCGCCGTGGACGATGTCAGCTTCTCCCTGCGGCCCGGCGAGGTGTTCGGCTTGGTCGGGGAATCCGGCTGCGGGAAATCGACCATAGCGCTGCAGCTGCTGGGTTTTCGCCATGTGTCGATGCGGGTGGAGCAGGGCGACGTCCGGTTCAAGGGCCAGAGCCTCACTTCCATGTCGCGCGCGGAGCTGGACAAGCTGCGCGGCGACCGGATCGCCTTTGTGCCGCAGAATCCGACGACCGCTCTCAACCCGGGCATTCGCATCGGCCGGCAATTGACTGAGACCATGCTGGCGCACGGCCGTGCCAAGATCGCGGAGAATGCGGGCGCTATTGCGGGCATCCTCAAGCTGGTGGGATTGCCCGCCGATCCGGCGTTCCAGCGGCGCTATCCGCATCAATTATCGGGCGGACAGCAGCAGCGGATTTGCATCGCGATGGCGTTGGCCTGCGATCCAGACGTGCTGGTGCTGGACGAACCGACGACCGGCCTCGACGTCACGACGCAGGAGCAGATCATCTCGCTGCTGAGCGAGCTGCGCGTCCGCATCGGCGTCGCGATGCTGTATGTGACGCATGATCTGGCCCTGCTGTCACAGATCGCCGACCGGATCGGCGTCATGTACGCCGGCCGGATGGTCGAGATTGCGCCGACCGACGAGATTTTCCTGCGGCCGCGCCATCCCTACACGCAAGGCTTGATTGCCTCGATCCCGATCATCGAGGACCTGTCCGTGACGCGCGCCCGGCCGTTGCGTGGGCTGTTGCGGCGGCGCGAGCTGCCGCCCGGCTGTCCGTTCGCGCCGCGCTGCGATCACGCGCTGCAGCGGTGCGTGGCCGAGCGGCAGGAGCTGGAAACCATCGACGAAGCGCGCGCCGTGGCCTGCTGGCGCTGGCGGGATATTGCGCCGGTCCCGGCCGAACCGGTCTCTCCGGCCGGCGCAGGCGCGCTGGCAACGCGTGCACCGGTCCTGTCGGTCGACCATGTGAGCGTCGTCTATGGCACCAAATCGCGTGGCTTCCGCGCGGTCAGCGACGTCTCGTTCGAGATCAAGGAGGGCGAGGTGTTCGCCCTGGTCGGCGAATCCGGCAGCGGAAAATCGACCCTGGCGCGGGCGATCAGCGGACTGACGGCGCCGGCAACCGGCACCATCCAGCTGCGCGGCGAGAAACTGGCTGCCGCCGTGCGGGATCGCAGCGACCAGCAACGGCGCCTGGTCCAGTACATCTTCCAGAATCCGGATGCATCCCTCAATCCGCGCGCACGGGTCGGCGAGGCCATCGCCCGCCCCCTGGTGCATTTCTTCAAGATGGAGGGGGTGACCGCGCGAACGAAGGTCGCCGATGCGCTGGACGACGTGCGCCTCGACGGATCCTACCAGGAGCGTTTCCCGGACCAGCTTTCCGGCGGCGAGCGCCAGCGCGTGGCGATTGCCAGGGCCTTGGCGGCAAAGCCGGCGCTGCTGCTGTGCGACGAGATTCTGTCGGCATTGGACGTCTCGGTTCAAGCCAGCATCCTGACCCTTCTGCGCCAGCTGAAGTCCGAGCACGGCATCGCCATGCTGTTCATCTCGCACGACCTGGCGGTGGTGCGGATGCTGGCCGACCATGTCTGTGTGCTTTATGGCGGCGAGGTGATGGAGATCGGTCCGCGCGAGCAGGTGTTCGCGCCGCCATTCCATCCCTATACGCACAGCCTGCTGCACGCGGTCCCCGTACCCTTGCAGCGGCCGGACAAGCCGCCGAAGGCGCCGGACGCGGCCGAGCCCAGGCGCGGCGAAGCCGGCTGCGTCTATGCCGGGCGGTGCCCGTGGCAGGTCGGCAGCATTTGCGAGACCGAACGCCCGCCGTGGCGCGCAGGCGAGGGCGGCCTCGGGCTGCGCTGCCATCTCACGCTGGACCAGCTGAACGCGCGCGCCGATTGGGCGCCATTGAGACAAGAGGGAATTGCGGTATGAAGATCACCAAGATCGAATGCTTCGTCCTGTTGGTGCCGGATTATCGCGCCGACGCCTGCTCGTCCGCGCAGGACGATCTGGTGGTGAAGATCCACACCGACGAGGGGCTGGTCGGCATCGGCGAGACCGACACCAATCCCTGGGTCGCGCGCGCCATGATCGAAGCGCCCGGCACGCACATCATGGGCCTCGGCCTGACCGAGATGCTGTTAGGCAAGGACCCGGCCGACGTCGAGGGCCTGTGGGACAAGATGTATACCGGTTCCGCCATGACGGGGCGGCGCGGCCTCGGCATCTGCGCCATCGGCGCGCTCGACATGGCTTTGTGGGATCTGCGCGGCAAGGCGGAGGGCAAGCCGTGCTGGCAGCTGCTGGGCGGCGCGGTCAACAATGCGATCACGCCGTACGCATCGTTGCTGCCGGAAGGCGACGATCTGGAGACCTACACGCGCATCCTGGTGGAGCGCGCCGTGAAGGCGAAGGATTTGGGTTTCCGGGCCGCCAAGCTGGAGATCTGCATCAAAGGGCCCTACTCGCACAACTCGCTGCAGATTGCCGACGACCGCGAATGCGCCAAGATCGTGCGCGCCTGCCGCAAGGCGGTGGGGCCGGAGATGACGCTGATGGTCGACGTCGCCTATGCCTGGGCCGACTGGAAGGAAGCCCTGCGCGCCATCGATATGTTCGCCGACCAGGACATCTATTTCATCGAGACGCCATTGCCTTCGGACGATATCGAAGGCTACGCCAAGCTGGTGAAGGCATCGCCGGTGCGCGTGGCGGCCGGCGAGTGGCTCAATTCGCGCTTCGAGTTCCGCGAGCTGATGGATCGCGACGCGCTGGACGTGGTGCAGCCCGATGT
>DATFDU010000243.1:0-8677 GCA_035251915.1 Dongiaceae bacterium
CACCTCGATCCCCGAGGCGCCCAACACCCAGCGCAACTGGGATTACCGCTATTGCTGGATCCGCGATTCCTTTTTCGTGATCCGCGTGCTGAACGCGCTCGGCGTCACGCGCACCATGGAAGACTATATCCGCTTCATCACTGACATCGTCGACGATGCGCGCGACGGCGGCATTCAGCCGGTCTACAGCATCTCGCGCGAGTCCAACCTCGAGGAGGTGATCAGCGCGGACCTCAATGGCTATCGCGGCATGGGACCGGTGCGCATCGGCAACCAGGCCTATGTGCAGAAACAGAACGACGTCTATGGCAGCCTGGTGCTGGCCTGCACGCACGTGTTCTTCGACAAGCGGCTGATCCGCCAGGGCGCCAACCCGTCCCTGTTCGAGCAGCTGGAAGCGATCGGCCGGCGCGCCGAGGAAGTGTTCGATCAGCCCGATGCCGGCCCCTGGGAGCTGCGCACCAGCGCCGCCATCCACACCTTCTCCGCCATCATGAGCTGGGCGGCGTGCGACCGGCTGGCGAAAATCGCGCCGGCGGTGGGGCGCGCCGATCGCGTCGACCGCTGGCGCTCCGCCGCCGACCGGCTGCGCGGGACCATCCTCAAGCGGGCCTGGAGCGAGAAGCGCAAGGCACTGGCTTCGACCTTCGATGGGCACGAGCTCGACGCCAGCATGCTGCTGGTCGAGCCCTTGGGGTTCCTGGAGGGCGACGATCCGCGCTTCCGCATGACGGTCGAGGCCATCGGCGAGGAATTGAAGCGCGGCGACTTCCTGTTCCGCTATGTCGTCGCCGACGATTTCGGTCGGCCCGAGACCGCCTTCACCATCTGCACCTTCTGGTACATCGACGCGCTGGTGGCGCTGGGCCGGCGCGAGGAAGCGCGCGCCCTGTTCGAGACCATGCTGGCGCGGCGCAACAAGCACGGCCTGCTGTCGGAGGACATCGCGATGGCCACCGGAGAATTATGGGGCAACTATCCGCAGACCTATTCGCTGGTCGGCCTCATCAACTCCGCCATCAAGCTCAGCGTGAGCTGGGAGGTCGCTTCGTGAGCCGCCTGGTCGTCGTCTCCAACCGCGTCATCCTGCCGGCAGAGCGCATCCAGCGCGCCGGCGGCCTTGCGGTCGCCATCCGCGAGGCGCTGGGACGCAGCGGCGGCCTGTGGTTCGGCTGGAGCGGCGAGCTCAACGAAGCACCCGAGGCGAAGACGCAGACCGCCAGCAAGGGCAAGATGGAGTTCGCCGTCTTCGACCTGACCCCATCGGAGTTCGACGGCTTCTACAATCACTTCGCCAACTCGACGCTGTGGCCGCTGTTCCACTATCGCATCGGCCTGGTGAAGTTCTCGCGCGCCGCGCTGCAGACCTATCTCGCGGTCAACGGGCGCTTCGCGGAAATGCTGATCCCGCATCTGAAGCCGGACGACACGATCTGGATCCACGACTACCAGCTGCTGCCGCTGGCGGGCGAGCTGCGCAAGCGCGGCGTCACCAACAAGATCGGGTTCTTCCTGCATATCCCGCTGCCGGGTGTCGATACGCTGGCGGTTCTGCCCGGCCTCAACACGCTCATGCGCGGTCTTGCCGCCGCGGATGTCATCGGTTTCCAGACCGAGCGCGATCTGCAGAGCTTCAAGGACTATGTGAAGCAGGAGGCCGGCGGAACCATCGGTTCCAACGGCACGATCAATTGCTTCGACCGCACGCTCGAGGCCGGCGCGTTCCCGATCGGGATCGATGCGCGCGCGTTCGCGACGCTGGCGGAGAAGGCGGTCGACAAGCCGGAGTACCTGCAGCTGAAAGAGGGCCTGGGCGCGCGCAAGCTGATGATCGCGGTCGACCGCCTCGACTACAGCAAGGGCATCCCCAACCGTTTCGAGGCGTGCGAGGAAATGCTGCGCACCCACCCCGAGCATCGCGGCGCGTTCGAGCTGGTGCAGATCGCATCGCCCAGCCGCACCGACGTCGCGTCCTATCGCGACCTGCGGCGCGAGATCGACCGGCTGAGCGGCCGCATCAACAGCGCTTTCTCGGAGGTGCACTGGGCGCCGATCCGTTATCTCGCACGCACCTACCCGCGCCAGTCGCTGGCCGGCTTCTGCCGCATGGCGCAAGTCGGCGTGGTGACGCCGCTGCGCGACGGCATGAACATGGTGGCCAAGGAATACGTCGCCGCGCAGGACCCGGCCGACCCCGGCGTGCTGGTGCTCTCGCGCTTCGCCGGCGCGGCGGCGGAACTGGGCAGTGCGCTGATCGTCAACCCGTTCGACGTGGATCAATGCGCCGATGCCATGCATCGGGCCCTCATCATGCCGCTCGACGAGCGCCAGGCGCGCTGGCGCACCGCGATGGACACGATCACCCGCAATGACGTGAAGGCATGGTGGACCAGCTTCACCACGCGCCTGAGCGCCGCGCCGGCCCGGGCGGCGGCCTGAGCACTTTCGCCGAACTGGACACCAGTTCGCGGCCAACATAGAACCTAGATTTTTCCCAGCAGATCGAGAACGGCGGCGACGGAGCTGAGCTGGTGCGTTGCCAGGGTGGGGCGCCGGTCCCCGACGATGACGGCAGTCCCCGCCATCTCCTGCACGACCATGAAGGCGTCCTCGTCGGTCACGTCATCGCCGATGAACACCGGCCGCCGGCCCTGGAAGGCCGCCTCCTTCATGATGCGGCGGACGGCTTCGCCCTTGTTGTGGGCGGGCGAGCGCACCTCGACGACGTGATCGCCTTTCAGCAGCGCCAGGTCCGACTGCGGGCGCCGGGCAAGGATCGATTCCAGCTCCGACCACACCTGATGGCCGAGGTGCGGCGCCTTTCGATAATGCACCGCAAGACCGGCGCGCTTGGGCTCGACCAGGATTCCGGGCCAGTCGCTCATCAGCGCAAGCACGTCCGATCCGAGGCCGGCGATGTCCGGATGCGGCCCGGGGCGCAGGATCGGCTGGCCGAAGCCGAGGCGGAACTCCGCGCCATGACTGCCGGCTGCATAAGGCACGACACCCTGCGTCACCTGGTCGATCGAGGTGATTTCACGCCCCGACACGATGGCAAGTGCGTTGCCGAGGTCGCTTGCCGCATGCGTGAGCAGCCGGGGCAAATCGGGGGAAGGCCGCACCTCGGCCGGCGTGGGCGCAATCGGCACCAGCGTGCCGTCGATGTCGAGGAACAGCGCCAGGGAGGAGCGGTCGCCCCATGTTGCGACCGGCATCTCGTTCACGTGCATTCCAATCGGCCTATCGTCGCGTTCTGGTCGATCTTGTGATCGCAGCGATCGTTCATACCACAGTCCCGGGAGAGATAACGATGACCGTGACGCTGACGTTCCATGGCGCGGCCGGCACCGTCACCGGCTCGCACGGTCGACTGCAGTGCGGCTGGCATCGGATCCTTCCTTCAGCCCTTCAATGCCTGCCGCGCGATCTGTTCGATGCGCCGCGCGACAGTTGCGACATGTGCCGATTGCTCCTGGCTTCCGATCAGCCATAGCGGGCGCTTGAGCACGCTGAACTCGCCGAAGCGCTGCAAACTGGGGTGCCGGTCGCCCATCAGATGCGGCAGGACCACGCGCGCGGCGCCGGCGGCGGCGATGACCGCCAGGGTCTGCAGCTTGCTGGCGCGGACCTGGATGCCGCCGCCTTTCGCCTGCGCCTCGACATAGCGCACCTCCGGCAACGGCGCGAGCGAGGAATCGAGCGCGGCCCAAGGCAGCTTCGCCGGGTCGCGGTCGATCGCGGCGTACGTCGCATAGCGCACCCAGCCCAGCTGGCGTGCACCGCGCCGCGAGCCCTGGGGCGGGCCGAGACGGAGCGCCAGGTCAGCCTCGCGCCGTGCCAGGTTGAAGTTCTTGTCCTCCGCCAGCAGTTCGATCGGCTGGCGGCCGGCCGCCAGCATGCCGATCTGCGGCGCCAGCAGGTGATCGCAGAGGAAGGCGACGCTGGTGATGCGCACCGGTGGGCGCGGCGTCTTCGCGCTCTCGCCCACCGCGAGGGTGCGGGCCGACTCGAGCTGCTGTGCCGCCTCCTCCACCCGCGGCAGCAGCGCGCGGCAGGTCGCGGTCGGTTCCAGCCTGCCGCCGCGCCGCACCAGCAGGCGGCGGCCCAGCTTCGCCTCCAGCCGGTTCAGCCGCCGGCCGATGGTGGTGGCATCGATGCGCAGCTGCGCCGCCGCGCCGCTCAGCGTGCCGGTCTCGACCACGGATAACAGCGTCATCCAGCCATCCCAATTTTGCATGTCGGCACTCCTTCAATCCTGCAAAAACGCAGCCTCAACGCGGCATCTCTCCGCTGGGACCGGCGACGCGAAGCGCTATCTTCGAGTGCGAGAGACAGCGCTGCAAGAGGAGATCACAGTGAACGCCACGTTGCCCCAGACCCTGCTGCAAATGCGCGGCCTCGCGATCGCGCCGGCGCGCCTGTCGCAGTCCGCGCTGGTGATCATCGATGCGCAGGGCGAGTATCGCAGCGGCCGCATGGCGCTGCCCGGCATCGATCCGGCCCTGGCGCGGATCGCCGATGTGCTGGCGCGCGCCCGCGCGGCCGGCACGCCGGTCTTCCACGTGGCGCAGATCGGCCAGGCCGGCGCCCTGTTCGACCCCGGCAACGAACGCGGCGCGATCCTGCCGCAGGCGGCGCCGGTCGCGGGCGAGCCGGTCGTCATGAAGCGGCTGCCCAACGCCTTCGCCGGCACCGAGCTGCACGAGTGCCTGCAGCAGGCCAGCCGCAACACCCTGATCGTGGCCGGCTTCATGACCCACATGTGCATCAGCGCATCGGTGCGCGCGGCGCTGGATCTCGGCTATCAGACGACGGTGGTCGCCGATGCCACCGCCACCCGCGCACTGCCCGCCCACGACGGCGGCGCGGCGATTTCACCGGACGCGGTACATCGCACGGCGCTGGCGGAACTGGCGGATCGGTTTGCGGCGGTGGTCGCGAGCGCGGAGATCGCGGTCTAGATTCGCTGTGCTGGTCGCATCTTCTACGCCGAACCGGCATCCACTTCGGCGGAAAATACTCCAGGTCACTGCATCTTCAGCGATGCGATCAAGCCGCGCGCGGTGTCGCGGATGTGACGCTCCAGCAGCGAGACCGCCGCCGGCACGTCGCGCGCGCGGCAGAAGGCGATCAGGCCGTCATGCTCGCGCAGGGCGCGGTCGAAGCCTGAGCGCATGGTGACCTCGAGCCGCAGGTAGCGGTCGATCTTGTCATGGATGTTCTTCAGCATCTTGAGCGTGATCGGCCGGCCGGCGGGCAGGTACATGATCTCGTGGAAGCGCCAGTTGATGTCGCCCCAGCGCGGCAGCACATCGGGGCGCCGCTGCTCATCCAGGTTCCTTTCCAGCGCTGCCAGGTCGCGCTCGGTCAGCGCCGGGATCGCGAGCTGCAGCAGCCAGCTCTCCAGCCGCACCCGGATGTCGAACAGTTCCTCGACCTCGGCGATCGACAGTTCCGCGACCACCGCGCCCTTGTGCGAGGCGATGGTGACGAAACCCTCCGCCGCCAGCTGCTTCAGCGCCTCGCGCAGGGGGATGCGGCTGACCCCCAGCTCCGCCGCCAGATGCTCCTGGCGGATCGGCTGGCCGCCCTTCAGCTGGCCGGTCAGGATGCGCTGGCGCACCAGTTCGGCCACCTGGTCGGCGATGGTGCGCTTAAGGGGTAGTCCCGAATCCATCCGGCTTCTCCTCTCTCACGGGCATATTGACATACTCTAAAATTGTATACAATATACATCCGGACCCCTTACCCATGTGGAGACTTCGCAAAATGGCGCGTGCCCGATGGAACGGCGTATTCCCAGCCGTCACGACCCAGTTCAATGCCGACGAGAGCCTGAACATCCCGGCGACCCAGAAGCTGATGGAGCGCCTGATCCAGGCCGGCGTACATGGCTTCATCATGTTGGGGACGGTGGGCGAGAACTGCTCCCTGCGTCCGGACGAGAAACGCAAGGTGCTGAGCGCCGCCAAGGAAGTGGTCAATGGCCGCATCCCGATCCTGTCGGGCGTCGCCGAGTTCACCACCGCGGAGGCCGCGCAATATGCCAAGGACGCCGCGAAGATCGGCATCGATGGCCTGATGGTGCTGCCGGGCATGGTCTACACCTCCGACACCCGCGAGACGCTCCATCACTTCCGCACCGTTGCGCGCGCCAGCGACCTGCCGATCATGATCTACAACAACCCGATCGTGTACCGCGTCGACATCAAGCCGGAGACCTTCGGCGAGCTCGCGTCCGAAAAGACCATCGTGGCGATCAAGGAAAGCTCCGACGATCCGCGCCGCATCACCGACCTGCACAACCTCTATGGCGACCGCTTCATCCTGTTCTGCGGCGTCGACGACCTGCTGCTGGAAAGCTGCGCGCTCGGCATCGAGGGCTGGGTCAGTGGACTGACCGATGTGTTTCCGGAGGAATCGGTCGAGCTATGGTCGCTGTGCCAGGCCGGCCGCTTCGCCGAGGCGCGCGCGCTCTATCGCTGGTTCACGCCGCTGCTGCACCTCGACACCCACGCGAAGCTGGTCCAGTACATCAAGCTCGGCCAGCAGGTGGTGGGCCTGGGCAGCGAAAAGGTGCGCAGTCCCCGCCTGGAGCTTGCAGGCGAGGAGCGCGCCCGGATCATCGCGCTCTATGAGCAGGCGATCGCCACTCGGCCCAAGCTCGCCAGCCGCCCGAAGAGCGCCGTCGCCTAAGCGGCGCTTCCATATTTCATCATTCTTTCATTGCATCGAGCGCGGAGCGACGGTAAGTCGCTCCGCGTTCGTCATGCGCTGGCAATTCTTGCCTGCCGGACCCGATATTGACCCCGCCGCGAATTATCCCGGCAATCGAACCATGGCTCTTGTCGACATCGATGATCCAACGGTGATTCACGATCAGCGGCTGCTCGGGCTGTTCCAGCACTGGCATGCCAAGCTGAATGGCCGCCGCATGCCGGCGAGCGACGATTTCGCGCGCGCCGAGCTGGCGCGCTGGACCGACAATCTCATGCTGATCGACGTACCGGGCGACATCGCCGATTTCCGCATCCGCTGGCTCGGCGCTAATCTGGCCGCGATGTTCGCAACGCCCCGAGTCGGCACCGGCATCGAGGCCATGACCTCGGCGGGCGAGCGCGACAGCGTGCTGCCGCAATACCGCATCGTCATCGATACCGGCGTGCCCGCCTATTACGCGACCGAGGTCGAGCTCAGCCAGCGCGGCGTCGTCGCCCAGCAGAAGCTCATCCTGCCGCTGTCCAGCAACGGCAGGAAGGTCGACGCTGTGCGGGCCGGCATCTACCCCGAGCTGCCCCGCAAACCGCGCAAGACGCAACGGCGGACGGGCGGCGGGCGTTCGCCAGGATAGCTCGCCTGCAGCCGGCCTCTATGCCAAGATGGGCGAACGCCGGAAAGCCGACGCCATGACGCCATGACTCTCGTCCGCCCGGACGATCCCGAAGCGATCCGCGATTCCCGCTTGCTCGGGCTGTTCCACTATTGGCATGACAAGTGCCAGGGCCGTGCGATGCCGGCCCGCCGCGATATCGATCCGATCGAGATGAAGCGGTGGCTGGGCAACCTGCTGCTGGTCGAGTTTCCACCCGATCCGATGCAGTACCGCATTCGCCTGGACGGCGTGAACCTGGTGGACTTCTACAGCGGCTCGCGCGAGGGCAAGGGCGTGGAAGCGATGACCTCGGAGGAGGAGCGGCGCATCGTCCTGCCGCAATACATGACGGTGCTCGAGAACAAGCAGCCGGCCTACTACGAAGCCCAGTTCGTGACCAGCGAGGGCATCGTCACGTCGCAGCGCAAATTGCTGCTGCCGCTGTCCGAGGATGGCCAGCGGGTCAACATGGTCCTGGGCGGAATCTATTTCGACCGGATCGATTAGCGGCCGCGCCGCGCCCTCACCCGGACCGGCAGCCGCTGCATCATGGCGTTGGTCCACGGCCCTTCGATCAGGCACAGCAGCTGCACCGCGCTGATCAGGATCGGAAACACCAGCAAGGCGATCGGATCGCGCGAGACGGCGAAGGCTGCGAACGCCGCCAGCATGGCGAGCGCGCCGCCCTTGGCGCCGATGTGGCTGAGGCGGGAAATCACCGGATCCATCATGCACCCCTCCGTTGGACGGGCCGCGAGCCCATCGATTGGAAATGGCTCTTGAGCTCTAGGTCACCGCGCAGGATCTCGTCAATGAGACCTTGGTAGCAGAGATCGAGGTCACTGACATCCAGCGTGCCGCGGCCGAGCGAGGCGCGGCAGATGTCGTTGAGCTGGGCCGCGCTGGCGGCGTGGCTGCGCACATGCTGGCGCAGCGCCGGAAAGCCCAGCGCCTGCATGATCTGCTCCTCGATATCGAAATGGGTCGCCATGTCCGCGCGTAGGCTCTCCAGCTGGAACCGCGCCTTGGCGGTGTCGCGCGCCATCAGCGCGCGATGGGCGGCGTTGAGGCGGGCCAGCAGGGCGCCATGGGCCTGGTCGAGGATCGGCAGGCCGACCTCCGCCGAAGCCGGCAGGCTATAGGCCACGGGGGCCTTGGCCTGCTCTCTGAACCTGCCGGTGATCACTTCGGCGAACACGCTTGCTCTCCACCATTGGTCACGTCATGGCATTCAAGGTAAGGCTGCGGCGGCGCAGCGACAATTCGCCGCGATGGTCTAGACCGCCAGCGCTACTGGCCTCTAGG
>DATFDU010000244.1:0-3852 GCA_035251915.1 Dongiaceae bacterium
CGCTCTCGCTGAGAGCCTTGTAAAGGCTCTGGCGGCCCAGGCCGCTCTTGCGCGCGACAGCCGCCATGCCCTTGGCACGCGCGACCGCGCCGAGCGCGTGCTGAAAATAGGCTGGATCTTCGAGAGCCAGCACCTCCGAGAGATATTCGGCCATGTCAGCCTCGGTCTCGAGATAGTCCGCCACGTCGAACTTGGTCGTTTTCAGTGCCATGCTTCTCGCTCCTACAACTCGTTCATCAATGCCTTGGCGCGAACGATGTCTCGCGCCTGCGAGCCTTTATCGCCACCGCACAGAAGGACGATGATGGCATCGCCTCTGCGCGTGAAATAGACGCGGTAGCCTGGTCCAAAATGAACGCGCAACTCGGTGATGCCTTCGCCGACCGCTTTGACGTCGCCTAGGTGACCGTAGGCGAGGCGATCGATGCGCTTGGCGATCGCCAGCTTCATGCGCCTGTCGGCGAGGCCCTTGATCCATTTGGTGAAGGTGGCGGTCTGCCGAATCTCGATCATGGCGTAGTCTCCTATGGGAGACATATAAAATCAAGAGATTTCGGCGGGTACCGGATTTCGGTTGCGCGGCACGATCGAGACCGTTGTGATCGGAAGTCGAAAGTCACCCCTTGCTACGGTATTTACTCGGCCTTCCGACTTCCGACTTCTGACTTCAGCTCGGATAAACCACCGTTTCATCAGCTCGAATGACGGCGCCCGCGGTCAGGCGAGCGGGCTCCAGGCGCCCTTGCCCCATGATGTGGAACACGGCTTCGCCGCGGGCGATCAGGTGATCGGCGACGATGCGGCGGTGGCAGCGCCACCAGACCGCCTCCGAGCACATCATTGCGCAGCGATGCGTATGCCCCAGGTCAAGCAGATGCGCGAGACCCGCATGAAACTGTTCGGACAGCGCATAGTCGGCGTAGTTGTGGAAGCTCTTGTTCGTCCAGAAGCCGTTGACATCCGGCGATAGTGCCGGCGCCTTGCCGCGCCGGCCGCCGAGCGCGGCGACATGTTCGTACCAAATGCCGGCAGCTGCCAGAGTGCCGGGCAGCGTTTCCGCGTTGAACTGCGGGTTCGAGCGCGATCGTGGAATCTTCCTGACGTCCGCGACCAGGCCGATATCGGCCGCGGTCAGCAGCGCGGCGAACTCCTCCTGGCTCCGGTTGGAATGACCGATGGTGAAGAACGGATGCGTCACGTCTTGCTTTTGCCGCGCACGCGTTGCAGCGCGCCGCCCTTGTGGGCTGCGATGTGATCGGTCTTGTCGCTTTTGATCTCGTATTGAGGATCGTCTTTCGAAGCGCGATGCATATGCCCCTTGTAGTCGAAGTCCTTGGTGTGGACGGCGATGATGGTTCCCGAGACCCGGCCGGCCTCGGAATTCCAGCGGACATGATCGCCGATCTTGAGTGGCATGGTGCGCCTCTCCCGGACGGCAGCCGACATGATGTAGAAACACCGGTCGCGGAGGCTGGTTTCCGGCGCAACTGGAGCCTTTGGCTCAAATTCCCTGCGGGGATTATCCGATTCTTAACCAACGGCGTGATTTTCTTAACGGTGCAATAACGCCTGAATGAACCCCGTGGGGCAGCGTCATGTGGCTGTTGGGACCGTCCGAGACCAAGACCAGCCGGCTGTGCGGCAATCTCGTCGCCGCCGCCCTCGCTGCCGCGCTCATCGCCGCCTACGCCATTCCCGCTTCCGCCGACGAGACGCGCAGCCCTGAAGAGATCCAGGCCGATGCCTACCTGATGGCGCGCCTGCGCGCCGGCCAGTCGTGGGATTCGCCGAAATTCTCCATCACCGAGATGCGCCCCGGCACCGTCGATGTCGGCCAGTTCTCCCGCTACATCCAGGAAGTGAGCGCCGATCCGACCGTTGACGCCTCGACGCTGGAGGCGCTCGCCGCCCTCGGACCGCAGATCGTCGCCGATAACGGCGACGTGCTGGAACTGCAGACGGCGTCCGCCAGCTGGGGCGAACCCGGCATCATCCCACGCTCGCACATGGGCACCGACGGCGTGTGGGAGTTCCCGCGCCTGCCGGATCAGGACGAGCAGGACATGCTGGTCGGCCAGCGCTGGCGCGTGGTCGAGAGCATCGAATCGCAGATCCTGTTCCTCGGCCCCGACCGCGCCTTCGGCTGGGACGACTTCGCCGACCTAGTCAACCCGCTGCAGCATATCCCCCTGATCAACATCGCCTATCGCGCCGCCACCGGCGACAAGATCTACGGCGCCGCCAGCCTGCTCGACATCGGCTTCGGCCCGGGCGCCGGCCTCGGCACCGTGTTCCAGCTGGCGTACCAGTCGACCACCGGCGAGAGTTTCGAGGACAACGCGGTCGCCGCCGTATTCGGCCCGCGCGCGGTCGACGATGATGTCGCCGGGCTCTACACCACCGCCAGCCGCCAGGTCGCCGACCGCCCCGACGCTGTGCGCCGGGGCAGTAATCAGTAATCAGAAGTCAGAAGTCAGAAAGCGCGCCTCCTGGCTTCCGACTTCTGACTTCTGACTTCCAGCCTCCCATCCTGGCACGGCCTGTGCGTTGCACCACCCAGGGCAGAACGCCCGTCAGGAACAACGCCATGGCACAAATGCCGATCCAAACCATGTCCGGCCGCGCGGATCCGTTCTCCGCCGCGAGGCCGGCCGCCGCCTTCAACCCGCCACGGCTTGCCGTCCCGCGCGCGGCCTATCTCTATGATGCCGGAGGGATTTCCGGCGGCAGGCTGCGCCCCGGATCGATCGACCAGGAGCTCTTCAAGGCCCATCTTGCCGCCGCCCGGAAAGAGGCCGTGGCGCCGCCGGCAATGCCCGCGCCGGCTCCGGCGCCCCGCGGCGTTCCGACCCTCAGCCCGGCACAACTTGCCGCCCTTGGTGTCGACGTGAGCCAGCTGCCGCCGCGCCACACGCCCTCCGCCGAAGCAGCCGAGCCGCCCGTCCTGCAGGCCGGCGAGATCGCGGACGCTTCGCTCTCCTACGCGCTCGACCCGACGACCGCGCCGGATGCCTCCGCGAGCGAGATCGCCGACGCCGCGCTGAATGCGACGGCCGAGACCGCCGCCCTGCCCCCAGCCACCGAGCCCGCACCGGAGCGCGAGCGCGGCCCGATTCCCGGCGCACGCCGCGGCGCCGACGGCGCGTGGGAGCTGACGCGCCTGCCCGACAAGGACGAACGCGAGATGCTGTACGGCCAGAAATGGCGCGTGGTGGAGAGCCAGGCCTCGCGCGAGCTGTTCCTCGGCCCCGACGGCGAGTTCGGCTGGGACGATTTCCTCGACCTCATCAACCCGCTGCAGCACATCCCGTTCGTCAACATGGCCTATCGCGCCGTCACCGGCGACGAGATCTACGGCGCCGCGCGCATGGTGGACGTGGCCTTCGGACCGCTGGCCGGCGCCTCGACCGCGCTCGATCTCGCCTTCCGCGACGTGACCGGCGAGAGCATGGCGCACAACGCGATCGCCGCCGTGTTCGGCACTGGCGACGCGACACCGGGCGAAGATCCGACGGGCGACGTCAGCGTCAACACCGCCTCAGCCACGCAGCTGGCGGATGCCATCACGATCCGCCGCGGCTCGAACCAGTAGTCAGAAGTCAGAAGTCAGAAGTCAGAAAATCAAGTAAGATCGCGCAGGTGATACTGACCGCTGACTTCTGACTTCTGACTTCTGACTTCTGACTTCTGACTACTGACTACTGACTTCTGACCCATGGATCTGATCGTCACCGCACCGATGGGCGAGACACGCGGGCAGGCGCGCCTCGGCGCGCGCAGCTTCGATTGCGCCCTCGGCCGCGCCGGCCTGGTCGCCGACAAGCGCGAGGGCGACGGCGGCACGCCGATCGG
>DATFDU010000245.1:0-5360 GCA_035251915.1 Dongiaceae bacterium
TGAGCAGGGTTTGCCCCGCGACCACGCGTGAGCCGGCCTCGATGAACGGCGGCGCGCCCGGCTCCGGCGAACGGTAGGCGGTGCCCACCATCGGCGAGGAAACCGATCCGGCGGCCGGCGCGTCGGCTGAGGGCGCCGCAGCGGCAGCTGCCGCTGCAGCCGGCGCGGCGATGGCCGGGGCCGCGGCCATCACCGGGCCGCTGGCGCCGGCATTCACGCGGATGCGGGCATCGTCGGTTTCGAATTCGATCTCGGTGAGGCCGGTCTCCTTGAGGAGCTTGGCCAGCTTGCGGATCAATGCCTCATCGATATCGAACTTGCTCATGCTGAGTCTTTCTTGTTGATCAGGTCCGCCATCGCTTCGACCGCCAGCACATAGCCATGCGCGCCGAGGCCGCAGATGATGCCGGTCGCCGCCTGGCTGGTGTAGGTGTGATGGCGGAACTCTTCACGACGGTGGATATTGGACAAGTGGAGCTCAATCACCGGCTTGCCGGTCATGCGGAGCGCGTCCAGCAGGGCGATCGAGGTATGGCCGTAGGCGCCGGGATTGATGATGATGCCGTCCGACCTGGTGCGCGCTTCCTGCACCCAGGTAACAAGCTCACCCTCCAAGTTGCTTTGGCGGAAATCGGCGGCGAGGCCGACCTCCTTGGCCTTGCGGGCGCACAGGCGCTCGATGTCGGCGAGGGTCTGCGTGCCATAGATCGCAGTCTCGCGCACCCCCAGCATGTTGAGGTTAGGGCCATTCAGAATCAATACTTTAGGCGATTTCGCCAAGACCCTTCCCCCGCGGCTGCGATCGTCCGAGTCCTTATAGCGGCGGCTTCGGACAGGCGCAATCCGCAGGGACGCCAGGAAGGAACCGGCCGGGGAAACGGGCATTGGTCAAGATCAGCGGGCCGCTCGGAGGAGATCGAGGATGGCGAAGGAATACCATGTCGGACGACTGATCGATCATGTCCATCTCAAGGTGCGTGACCTCGCGGCAAGCCGGAAATTCTACGATGCTGCCTTGAGTGCGCTTGGACTGCCGCAAACGGAAGGCGGGCCGGAGTATTTCTACGTGGATGAACTGTTCGTCAGCGCGGCCAAGCCGCCGCAAGAGCCGCTGACCAGCGGCCTCCACCTCGCATTCCAGGCAGCGGATCGCGAGACAGTGCACCGCTTTCACGCGGCGGTGCTGGCGGCGGGAGGACGTGACAACGGCGCGCCGGGCGAGCGATCCTACCATCCCGGCTATTACGGAGCCTTCGCGTTCGATCCCGACGGCAACAACATCGAAGCGGTGTTCCACGGACCAGTGCGGCGCTCGGCGCCGGCGCTGGTGATCACGCCGATGGTCGAAAAATGACCGCCTAGCCTGGTTGGGCGCGCGCGGCAGCGACCAGCTTCTTCATGTCGTCGAGCGAGACGGCACCGGGAACGAGCTGTTTGCCGAACAGGAAGCCGGGAGTCCCGGTGATGCCGAGCGCCGCCGCCAGAGATTCGGTGGCCTGCAGCTGCCCCAGGATCGCGGGATCCTGCATGTCCGCCGCCAGCTTCGCCGGATCGGCTCCGACCGATGCTGCGAGATCCAGGAGATCGGACTGCTCGAACGAGCCTTTGTGCGCCATGAACGCGGTATGCACTTGCTCGTATTTGCCCTGGCGATGGGCGGCCAGCGCGATCTTTGCGGCTACGGTCGAGTCAGGGCCGAGGATGGGGAACTCCTTGTAGACGACCTTCACGTTCGGGTCGTCCTGCACCAGCGTCATCAGCGAATCCGAGACTCGCTTGCAGTAGGGGCAGCGGTAATCGAAGAACTCGACGATGGTCACATCGCCGTTCACGTTGCCGATGACCGGGTCGGCCGGATTGTTGAAAATCTGATCCTGCTGCTGCGCTACGGCCAGCTGAGCATCCACCTCCTTCTGCTTCTCCGCATTGGCCTGCGCCAGCCTGAGGGCGGCCATCACTTCTTCGGGATGATCCTTGAGAAATTGCGAGATCTGCTGATCGATCGACGAAGAGGAGGCGGCCGGCGCTTCTGCGGAATCGCGGGCGGCCGCGAACTCCTTCAGCGCGTAGCCGCCGATGGCGGCCAGGAACAGGGCGAGTGCGATCAGGATCGCGCGCATCGGTAACATCTCTCAAGCAGGGAACAGAACCGTCACCATACCCGCATCGCGACGGGGAACGCCACCGGCATCACGAACTTGTCAATCATCCTCGCCCTGATCCGCGGCGAACTGGATGTCCTGGGCTTTCAACCAGCCTGGCGAGCCTTCCGGAAGGCCTTGAAGCGCGCGGTCTGCGAAACGCTTCGCATCCTTATACTTGCCCCGCGCCAGGTATTCCTCGGCCTGGGCCAGGTCTGCCATCGGGGCGTTGCCGGCCCGGCCATAGGCGGTTGCCAGCAGGTGATAGGCGCGGGCGTTCTTCGGCTCCCGGCGCACGACCTCGTTGAGGTTGGCGGTTGCCGCCTCGAGCAGCGACGGGTCTTCCAGGCCGACCTGGGCTTCGGCCAGCTCCATCCGGATCAGCGGTTCCTGCGGGGCAAGGTCCAGCGCCTGCTGATAGAGCGGCAGGGATTCGGCAAGGCGGCCGCGGTCATAGAGGATCTGCGCCTTCTGCTCGATGAAGAACGGATCGTTCGGCGCCTCCGCGAGCAGGCTGTCCATCGCGGCCAAGGCTTCGTCGGTGCGCGAAGCCCGGAAATAGGCGATGGCGCGCGCGTAACGTGCCGGAACGCTCTGGTCTTTTTCAGGATACTTCGTCATGACGCGGCTCAACGGCTCAAGATAGCCGATGAACTTCGCCAGCATCCGCTCATGGCGGATCATCAGCTCCGGCGGATCCGTGGCGTCGGCGTACGGCGAGCGCTGCACTGCCGCCTCCGCCGCATCCACGCGCGAGGTCGTGAGCGGATGGGTGCGCATGTAGGGATCCTGGTTGATCGCGGACAGCGCCTCCTGCCGCGCCAGCACGCGGAAGAAGTCGACCATGCCCCTGGGCGATTGGTGTGTCGCTTCCAGCAGGGCGAAGGCGGCCTGATCGGCGGCGCCTTCTTGCGCCTGGGAATATTGCAGCAGGTTGCGCTGCGCGATGCTCTGGCCAAGGGTCGCCGCGCCGACGCCGGCCTCGGCGCTGCCGCTCGCCACGCCGATGGCGACGCCGGCGAGGACGCCGATGATCGCCTCAATGGTGCGATTCTCCAGCTCCTCCTTCTGGCGCGCGAGGTGGCCGCCGGTGATATGGCCGGTTTCGTGGGCGATGACGCCGATCACCTCGTTGGGGTTCTTGGCCTCGGTCAGCAGGCCGACATGGATGAAGATCTGCATGCCGTTCGAGACGAAGGCGTTGATGCGCTTGTCGTTGATGATGTGGACCTGCACCGCCGAGGTATCGAGGCCGGCGGCGGCGAAGATGGGATCGGCGTAGGCGCGCAAGGTCGCCTCGATCTCGGCATCGCGGATCAAGCCGCCACGCGACTGCGCTGCCGCGTCGGTCACGGGCGCCAGGGCCAGGGAGGCGACCAGCGCGACGCCGATCGCGCGCCGTATCCCCCGTCGCACGCTTGGCAGGGATGGGCCAGCAGCCCGGTTGATCACATCCATGGTCCTTCTTATGCTCGCGCCCGAATCGTTAAAAACGTCAAATCCAGCGGGGTTCCCTAATGTCCGTGCGTCATCATAGCCCATCGGGCAAGTCCGTCGCGACCCCCCGCACCGGCCGCGGGGGACCGCGGACGGCCTCCAAGCGCGCGCTGGGGCTGGCATTTGGCGTCATTGGCGCCGTCCTGGCGGTCGCCTCCTGTTCCGGGGGCGGCGCCCAGTATGCCGGCGAGCTTTATACCGTGGACAACTTTTATGGCGGTGTTGTGGCCGACGAGCCGCGCGCCGCGCTGGTCGGCCGCGAGGTCCTGAATGCCGGCGGCAACGCGGCGGACGCGATGGCGGCCGCCTATTTCGTGATGTCGGCCACCATGCCCTCCACCGCCGGGCTGGGCGGCGGCGGCATCTGCGTCGTCCACCGCGCCGAGGAGGACCAGATCGCCAGCGAGGTGCTGGATTTCCTGCCGCGGCCGGCGGCCGGCGGCCTGGTCGCGGTGCCGGCGTCGGCGCGCGGGATGGCCGCGCTGTCGGCGCGCTATGGCAAGCTGCCGTGGGCCCAGCTGGTGGCGCCGGCGGAATCGATCGCGCAGACCGGGGAAGCCACCAGCCGCGCGCTGGCCTACGATGTCGCGCTGGGTGAGAAGAAGCTGCGCGCCGATCCGCAGATGGCAGCGCTGTTCACCCGCGCCGACGGCAGCATGCTGGGTGAGGGCGACAACCTGCGGCAGCCGGAACTGGCCGGCGTGCTGGGTCAGATCCGCGCCAAGGGAGCGAACGAGCTCTATGGCGGCGTGCTCGGCCAGCAGCTGGTGGCCAGCGCGCAGGCGATCGGCGCACCGCTCACCATCGAGGATCTGCGCAGCTTCAAGGTGCGGTTCGAGAAGCCGCTTGCGATCCAGTGGGGCGACCAGAATGTCTATCTGCCGCAACCGCCGGCTTCCGGCGGCGTCTCGGTCGCGCAGATGCTGAAGGTGCTCGAGGCCGCCGGCGACAAGGACCGCCCGGCGTTCCTGGCCGATGCGAGCATGCGGCTGACCGCCGATCGCGCGCAATGGATGCAGCCGCAGGGCGAGATCACCCAACCGGTCGACGCGCTTGTTTCCGACCAGCACGTGGCGCAGGTGATGCAAGGCCACCAGGCGGGGCGCGCGACGCCGGCGGCGAGCCTGCCGTTCCCGGCGCAGCGGGTGCCTGAGAATCCGTTCGCAGCCAGCATCGTGGCAGTCGATGCGGAAGGGTTGGGGGTGGCGTGCAACTTCACCATGAACGCACTATTCGGCGCGGGCCGCATCGCACAAGACACCGGCATCATCCTGGCACCAGCGCCATCGGACCGCGGATTTGGCTTCTCCGCCTTGGCACCGATGATCTGGGCCAATGACAACAATGGCGAGCTCTACTACATGTCTGCCGCATCGGGCGGCACTCCGGGTTCGGGAATAGCCGGGATCCTGGCGCAGGCGGAGCTGTTCTATGCGGTGACCGAGGAGCGCATTCCGCTGGAAGCGGCGATGCTGCGATCGCGCGTCTATCACGGCGCCCATCCAGACGTGGTCTATTTCGACGTGAGCGGCGAAGACAATCCATCCAGCGCTTTGTCGGCCGCCGGCTATCAGATCGAGCAGCGCGAGGCGCTCGGCCGCATCAACGCCATCTTCTGCCCGCGCGGCACCCCGAGCGATCCGGATTCCTGCCAGCTGCGCAACGACTATCGAGGCAACGGCCTCGCCACCCTGGTCAGCGGCCGGTAGGCATGGCGCTCAA
>DATFDU010000246.1:0-2029 GCA_035251915.1 Dongiaceae bacterium
GACCGCAAGCGCGCCGGCGCCATAGGCCAGGCGGTGCAAGGCCGCCCATCTCTTGCCGCCCAGCCGCCGGATCATGCCGTCGGTCGACGTCGCCGCCAGCGCCAGCAGGATCAGCAATCCGACGAAGCCGATGGTGAGGTAGTAGCGCAGCGCAATCTCGCGCGCGACCACGTCGAGCTGCAGCGACTTGTCGAGCGCGAAGAAAACGAAATGCGACAGCGCGTAACAGAAAGCCGCGACGCCGATCATGCGCCGTACCTGGATCAGCCTCGGCAATCCAAGGGACTGCCGCAGCGGCGTCACCGCCAGCGCGACAAACAGCAGGCGGATCGCCCAGTCGCCGAGATCGTGGTTGGCGAGGATATAGGGCCGCGCATAGCCATGCGTCGCCAACTGCCACGCCACATACGCCGCCGGCAGAAGCAGCAGGACGAACACCGCAGTTTTGAAAGGCGACACCCGCCCACCATGGTCGAGCCATGGTAGGTAGGGATTCAGCCGTAGTGTCGCCTGCTCCGCCATTCGTCTGCCCGTGAATCGAGGCACCTGATGACAGGCAACTTAGCCACTCACCAGATGCCTACAATTCACGGCAGCGTGTACGCATCACCGGACTCTGACAAGAGCCTTAAGTGCCTGTCCCATATGCCACATTCGCCATGCCGCGGCGGCATGGTTTCGATATGCGTCAAGCTGTGGTCACAGGTCCCAGCCATGCCGGGCGATGTGCGGAATATGCTCGCGCCGGATGCCGATGTCCCGCAGCTGATGATCGCTCAGATCAGCCAGCAGCTTGCGGTCGGCGTGCGTGTTCCAGGCGTGCCGCACAGTGCGCAGCAGCGCGAGCGGAAACGCCCACAGGAAGCCGACAGGCTCGCTCCGCGGCTGCGCCCGGAAACCATCGGACCTGGATGAAATCACTTGAGACATGACCCACTCCTCCAAATCTGCCGCTGCTCTCTCGCTTCTTTTCCACGCGCCAAGTTCTACCTCAGCCCAGTGACAAGATTTGGCAGTAGCCTCTCGCCCGCCAGTGCACTGGAATCGCGCGGCTTTCGCCGGGCCCCGACTGATTGTATCGCGCCGCAAGAGCGTCTCGCTTGTGCGAGCCGCTGACTCCGACCAACAAAAAGGGCGCCCGGTTTGCGGGCGCCCCTCGCGGCAGTTTGCAGGAGAGACCTACTTCTGAATGCAGGTGTCGACCGTATCCTTGGTGCATTCGTCGAGGCCGGTGAACACCGGATCCTCGACCGCCTTGCCTTCGATCAGGTCGATCATGACGCCCGGAGCCTTGTAGCCCATCTCGAACGGCCGCTGGCCGACCAGCGCAGTCACCAGGCCTTCGCGGGCGATCGCCACTTCGTCGCCGATGGTGTCGGCGGCGGAGATGACGAAGTCGCCGCTGGCGATCCGTTCGGCATAGGGCTTGAACAGATCGCGGTACGGCTGCGGTGCGCCGAACAGTGGCCAGCCGCCCTCAATCGCGAACGCATCCAGCTTCGGATTGGCGGCGAGGATATCGGTCATCGCCTGCACGCCCTTGGCGCCGTCGTCATTGGTGAAGACCGGACAGCCCGCGACCTCGGTCCACCCACCTTCGCCTTTCAACGCCGGCAGGCCCTTCTGGCCGCTGAGCGCGTCACGGGTGCCTTGCGCGCGACGCAGGATGTTGTCGGCGCCCGGATTGCCCTGGATGGTGCAGACCGTGCCGCCGTTCGGCTTCTTCTCTTTGATGTATTCGCCGATGCGATAGCCCATCAGGTAGTTGTCGGTGCCAAGATAGGTCTTGCGCAGCGCCGAATCCTCCGCCGCGAGGTCTGCGTCCAAAGTCATGACCGGAATCGAAGGATTGGCGGTCTTGATCGTCTGGGCGATCAGCTTGGCATTTGACGGCGAGATGGCGATCGCCACCGTCTCCGACTTGCCGAGCATGTCCTGCACGATCTGGGCTTCGCCCGCCTCGTCGGAGGTCGAAGCCGGACCGGTGTAGAAGCACTCGTACTCGGAATTCGCGTTCTCCTTGTTCCAC
>DATFDU010000247.1:0-11578 GCA_035251915.1 Dongiaceae bacterium
CTGAACTGGCTAAAGCGCCTGGTCGCGGTACGACGGCGCCATCCATTGTTCGGTCGGGGACGCCTGCGGTTCCTCTATCCCGGCAACCGCAAGGTGCTCGCCTATCTGCGCGAGCATGAAGGCGAATCGCTGCTCTGCATCGCGAACCTCTCGCGCGCCGCGCAAGCGGTCGAGCTAGATCTGTCACGCTTCAAAGGGCGTGTGCCGGTGGAGCTGCTGGGCCGTTCCCCCTTCCCGCCGATCGGCGACCTGCCCTATCTGCTGACCCTGCCGGGTTATGCTTTCTACTGGTTCGTTCTCCCGGAGTTTGCGGACGCGCCGCGCTGGCACGACGTGCTGCCGGAGCCGATGCCGGAATTCACCACGCTGGTGATGCGCGACGGCTGGAACAGCCTGACCAGCGGGCGCGAAGCGCGCGAGCTCTCAACGTCGGTGCTGCCGGGCTTCATCGCCAAGCAGCGCTGGTTCGCCGCCAAGGACGACCGGATCGCGCGCGCCGACGCCACCGTACTCGGCACGCTCGGACGCCGTCAACTGGGCGACTACCTGCTGTTGATGGCGACGCTGGAGCTGCAGGCAAAGGAAACTCAGTCCTATTTCCTGCCGCTGGACGTTTCGTGGGACGACGCGGCCGGCACGCCGAACTGGCCGCTGACGCCGTTCACCCTCGCGAAGGTGCGCCGCGGGTCGAGGGTCGGCGCGATCTACGATGCCTTCACGTCGGATCAGTTCGTCCTGGCCCTTGTCGACGCCATGCGGAGAGGCAGCGACCTGACCGGCGCCGACGGCACGACCGATTTCGCATCGACCGAGGCATTGACGACGGTCGATTTCGGCAACGCACCCGAAATCCGCCGCATCGGCGTGGAGCAGAGCAACAGCTCGGTCATCATCGGCGACCAAGCGGTGCTCAAGATTTTCCGGCGGCTCTCGCCGGGCGAGCATCCGGAGCTGGAGATCGCGCGCTTCCTGACCGAAGTCGCGCACTTCCAGAACACGCCGCCTCTGCTCGGCACCGTGGAGCAGATCGCAAAGGACGGCACGCGCCACGCGCTCGCCATCATGAATGGCTTTGTGCGCAACCAAGGCGACGGCTGGGTCTATACCACCGAGTACCTGAACCGGCAGTTCGACGAGTTCCGGCTGGTGGAAACGGCGGACGGCACGACGCCGGAGGAGCGGCACGGCGTCTATCTGGGCCTGATCGCGATGCTGGGGCAACGCACTGCCGAGCTTCACCGCGCCTTTGCCAGCGACGACGCCGACCCGCACTTCAAGCCGGAACCGATCAAGGCCCCGGACATCGCGGGCTGGGTGAGCGGCACGAGGAAGCTGGCGAATGCCGCCTATGCCCAGCTGACCAAGGCGCTTCCGTCCGCACCGGACGCCGTGCGCGGCGCAATCGAAGGGCTGCTCGAGCGCAAGGACGAGTGCCTGGGCGCCGTCGACGCACTCGGCAAGGGTCCGATCAGCGCCAGCAAGACGCGGATCCATGGCGACTACCATCTGGGCCAGGTCCTGGTCGCCAAGAACGACTTCTATATCATCGATTTCGAGGGCGAGCCGACCCGCACCCTGGAGGAGCGCCGGGCCAAGTCGTCGCCCTTCAAGGACATCGCGGGCATGCTGCGGTCTTTCGAGTATGCCGAGTGGGCAGCGTTGTTCGCGATCGCCGAGCACGAGGCGGATTCGGTCGGCAAGCTGCTGCCGTTCGCCTCGGCCTGGCGCAAGAGCACGCAGGAGACGTTCCTGAAGAGCTATTTCGACGCCATCGGCGACTGTCCGAGCTGTCCCAAGGACCGCGTCGAGGCGGACCGCCTGCTCAATCTCTTCACCCTCGAGAAGGCGCTCTACGAGATCTGCTACGAGGCGACCAACCGCCCGACCTGGCTGCGCATTCCGATCACCGGGCTGCAGACCGTGCTGGACAGCCTGAAGCGAGGCAAAGGAACCAGCCATGCCGCAGCGTAGCAAGGGCGCACAGGCGCACGCGCGGCGTCCTGCCCGTGAGCGCGGATTGCACGACCAGGTCACGGCCCTGGTGCACGGGGATCATGGCGATCCGTTCTCGCTGCTCGGGTTGCATACGGAGAAGCCGGATCAGTTCGTGGTGCGCTGCTACCATCCGGCCGCCAGCCAGGCCTGGGTGCTGGATCGGTCCGGCAATGTCGTCGCGGAACTGGAGCAGCAATACGAACCCGGCTTCTTTGCGGGCCCTGTTCCAGGGCGCATCGACTACCGGCTCCGCTTCGCGCTTCCGGCCAGGACGGTCGACCTGGAAGACCCATATCGCTTTCCGCCGGTGCTCGGCGATGTCGACATGCATCTCCTGGCCGAGGGCACGCACCTCCGGATCTACGAACGGCTCGGTGCGCAACTGATCGAGATGGATGGCGTCAAGGGCGTGAGCTTCGCGGTCTGGGCGCCGAACGCCCGCCGAGTCAGCGTGGTCGGCGATTTCAACGACTGGGACGGCCGGCGCCACCCGATGCGCAAGCGCGTCGAGGCCGGCGTGTGGGATCTGTTCCTTCCCGATATGCAGGGCGGCGAGCTCTACAAATTCGAAATCAAGAGCATGGACGGAAGACTGCTGCCGCTGAAGGCGGACCCGCTGTCATTCCGATCAGAGCGGCCGCCGCATACCGCCTCGATCGTGCACGGTGCGCGGAAATTCGACTGGGCCGATCAGCCGTGGATGACCGCACGGGAGTCCGCCAGCAACCGCGCTGCGCCGATCTCGATCTATGAGTGCCACCTGGGCTCGTGGGCGCGCGTGCCAGAGGAGAACAACCGCTATCTGACCTATGGCGAGCTTGGCGACCGCCTGATCCCCTATGTGAAGCAGATGGGCTTCACCCATCTGGAACTGCTGCCGATCAGCGAATACCCGTTCGATGGCTCGTGGGGCTATCAGCCGATCGCGCTCTATGCGCCGACCAGCCGGCACGGCTCGCCGGCCGAGTTCGCCCGTTTCGTGGACCGCTGCCACGCGGAGGGGATCGGCGTCCTGCTCGACTGGGTGCCGGGTCATTTCCCGACTGACGCGCACGGCCTGGTCTATTTCGACGGTACGCACCTCTACGAGCATTCCGATCCCAGGCTCGGCATGCACCAGGACTGGAACACGCTGATCTACAATTACGGACGGCACGAGGTGGCGAACTATCTGCTTGCCAATGCCATGTTCTGGCTGGACCGCTATCACATCGACGGGCTCCGCGTAGACGCGGTCGCCTCCATGCTCTATCTCGACTACAGCCGCAAGGCCGGCGAGTGGATCCCGAACCGCTTCGGCGGCAACGAGAACCTCGAGGCGACGGCCTTCCTGCGGCGCCTCAACGAGCTGACCTACGGGCAGAATCCCGGCGCCATGACGGTCGCGGAGGAATCGACCGCCTGGCCGGCGGTCTCGCGGCCGACCTATGTCGGCGGCCTGGGATTCGGCTACAAGTGGAACATGGGCTGGATGCACGACACGCTGCGCTATATCGGCAAGGACCCTATCCATCGCCGCTGGCACCACAACGACCTCAGCTTCGGCCTGCTCTATGCCTTCAGCGAGAACTTCATCCTGCCGATCAGCCACGACGAGGTGGTGCACGGGAAGGGTTCGCTGATCGGCCGCATGCCCGGCGACCGCTGGCAGCGCTTCGCCAACCTGCGGGCCTATCTCGCATTCATGTTCACCCATCCCGGCAAGAAGCTGCTGTTCATGGGCTGCGAATTCGCGCAGGAGCGCGAGTGGAACCACGATGCGGGACTGGACTGGCATCTGCTGTCCGACCGGGATCACAGCGGCGCCCAGGCATTGGTGCGCGACCTCAATGCGATCTACCGCGCTCTGCCTGCCCTGCATGAGCATGACTGCGAGCCGCAGGGGTTCGAGTGGATCGACGCCTCCGACCACGAGCGCAGCGTGATCGCCTACCTGCGCCGCGGCCGCGACCCGGACTCGATCGCCGTCGTGGTCTGCAACTTCACGCCGGAGCCGCAGCCCAACTATCGCATTGGCGTGCCGATGGCTGGCTTCTATGCCGAGCGTCTCAACACCGATTCTGCCTTCTATGGCGGCAGCAACGTCGGCAATGGCGGCGGCCTGATGGCGGAACCACACGGCTGGCACGGCCGGCCGCACTCGATCAACCTGACGCTGCCCCCGCTCGGCACCCTGATCCTCGAACGGAAAGGCGGCTGATGCGCCGGTCCGATCTCGGTTCGCTCGCGCCGAAGGCGCGACTGACCAATGGCGTGGCCGCAAGGCATGCCGTGCCGCGCGCCATGGCGCCATCGACCAGGTCACGCGTATGGCCGGGACAGCCCTGGCCGCTCGGCGCGACATGGGACGGCAAGGGCGTCAACTTCGCACTGTTTTCCGCCCATGCCGAGAAAGTCGAGCTTTGCCTGTTCGACGCCGCCGGCGTACGCGAGATCGACCGCATACGGCTGCCGGAATTCACCGACGAGGTCTGGCACGGCTACCTGCCGGACGCACGGCCGGGCACGCTCTACGGCTATCGGGTCTACGGCCCGTACGAACCGCGCGCCGGGCACCGATTCAATCCGAACAAGCTGCTGCTCGATCCTTATGCCAAGGCCTTCTATGGCCGGTTCCTGCAGACCGAAGCGATCTTTGGCTACCGCGTCGGGTCGCCGCGCGAGGACCTGTCGTTCGACCGCCGCGACAGCGCGCGCGCCATGCCGAAATGCCGCGTGGTCGACGGCAGCTTCCAGTGGGGCGACGACCGGCCGCCGGGCACGCCCTGGTCCGACACCGTGATCTATGAGACGCACGTGCGCGGCTTCACCATGCTGCATCCGGCCTTGCCGCAGCCGCTGCGCGGCACCTGCGCCGGTCTCGGCAGCGAGCCGGTCGTCGACTATCTGCGCTCGCTCGGCATCACCGCCATCGAGCTCCTGCCGGTGCAGGCCCGGTTCGACGAGCCGCACCTGCTGCAGCACAATCTGAAGAACTACTGGGGCTACAACACCGTCGGATTCTTCGCACCCGACCCGCAGCTGTTGTCGACCGGCCTGTCCGCCGAGTTCAAGACCATGGTCCGGCAGTTGCACGACGCGGGCATCGAGGTGATCCTCGACGTGGTCTACAATCACACCGCGGAGGGCAACCATCTCGGGCCCACGTTGTGCTTCCGCGGCGTCGACAATGCGTCGTACTACCGGCTGCTGCCGAACGACCGGCGGCACTACATCAATGACACCGGCACCGGCAATACGCTCAACCTGTCGCATCCGCGCGTCCTCCAGATGGTGCTGGATTCCCTCATCTATTGGGTCGAGCAGGTGCATGTCGACGGGTTCCGCTTCGACCTTGCCGCGACGCTGGGACGGGAAGATCAAGGTTTCGATCAGGGCAGCGGCTTTTTCGATGCCGTCCGGCAGGCGCCGGCGCTGCAGCATGTCAAGCTGATCGCGGAGCCGTGGGATGTCGGCCCGGGCGGATATCAGGTCGGGCATTTTCCCCCGGGCTGGGCGGAATGGAACGACCGCTACCGCGATGCCGTGCGGCGCTTTTGGCGCGGCGACGAACGCATGCTGCCGGAGCTGGCCGCGCGGGTCAGCGCCTCCGCCGACCTGTTCGACCATCGCGGCCGGCGCCCGTGGGCCAGCGTCAATTTCGTGACCGCCCATGACGGATTCACGCTGAACGATCTGGTCTCCTACAACGAGAAGCACAACGAGGCCAACCAGGAGAACAACCAGGACGGCCATCCCGAGAATTCGAGCTTCAACTTCGGCGTGGAGGGACCGACCGACGACCCGGCGATCCTTGCGCAGCGCGACCAGCAGAAGCGCAACTTCCTCTCGACGCTGCTGTTGTCGCAGGGAACGCCGATGGTGCTGGCTGGCGACGAGATCGCGCACAGCCAGGGCGGCAACAACAACGCTTATTGCCAGGACAACGAGATCACTTGGATCGATTGGACCCTCCAGGACACGGAGGCCACCCTGCTCAGCTTCACCCGGAAGCTCATTGCGCTGCGCCGCGCGCATCCGGTGTTGCGACGCACGCGGTTCCTGCATGGCAATTTCAGCTGCAAGCGCGGCATCAAGGACATCACCTGGTTCACGCCGCAGGGCACGGAAAAGACGCCGGAGCAATGGATGGACCCGGTGGCGCGCTGCATCGGCCTCCTGCTGAACGGACAGGCTGCGCCGACCATCGGCTCGCACGGCGCGCCGGTCGAGGATGACTTGCTCCTGATCATCCTCAACTCCCATCACGAGGTCGTGGAGTTCACCCTGCCGCAGATACCGATTGACCGGGAATGGTCGCGACTCCTCGACACGGCGGATCCCGACGCCGCCGTCGAGACGCTTGCCATGGGGGCCGTGCTGCCGATCAAGGGCCGGTCGCTTGCCGTTCTGTCCCTGCCCGCGATGGAGCAGGCATGACAGGCTTTGTTCATGACCTGCCCTTCGGCGCCCAGGTGCAGGCGGACGGCCGGGTCCGGTTCCGGCTGTGGGCTCCAGATCAGGAACGCTTAGTGCTCGTCATCGAGGAGCAGGAGGCACCCCCGCCCCTTCAGCGCGATGGCGATGGATGGTTCGAGCTGACGACCGCGTTGGCGCGTGCGGGCAGCCGCTATTACTATCAGTTGTCCAACGGCATGCGCGTTCCCGATCCCGCTTCCCGCCAGCAAGCGGAGACCGTGCACGGTCCCAGCATGGTTGTCGATCCGCTCGGCTACGACTGGCGCAGTGCCGCCTGGCGCGGGCGTCCCTGGAACGAGGCTGTGCTCTACGAGCTGCACATCGGCACCTTCAGCGACAGCGGCGACTATGCCGGCGTGCAACGCAGGCTGGATTGGCTGGCGGAGCTCGGCGTCACGGCGATCGAGCTGATGCCGGTCGCGGATTTCTCCGGTACGCGGAACTGGGGCTATGACGGTGTCCTGCCGTTCGCGCCGGCGCGTCCGTACGGCACGCCGGATCAGCTGAAAGCCCTGGTCGATTCGGCGCACGAACGCGGCCTGATGATGTTCCTCGACGTCGTCTACAATCACTTCGGGCCGGACGGCAACTATCTCAGTCAATACGCGCCGCAATTCTTCACCGATCGGCACCACACGCCTTGGGGCGCGGCGATCGATTTCACGCAACCGGCCGTGCGCGAGTTCTTCATCCACAGCGCGCTCTACTGGCTGAACGAGTTCCGCTTCGATGGCCTGCGCCTGGACGCCGTTCATGCCATTCGCGACGACAGCCCGACGCATATCCTGACCGAGCTGGCGGCCCGCGTGCGCCAACTCTGCGGGCCCGACCGCCACGTCCATCTGGCCCTGGAGAACGACGCCAACCAGGCGCGCTTCCTTGGCTTGCCGCGCTACGACGCGCAGTGGAACGATGACTTCCACCATGCCAGCCACGTCGTGCTGACCCGCGAATCCGAAGGCTATTACGTCGACTATCAGCGCGATCCATTGGCCGCGCTCGGCCGGGCCCTGGCGCAAGGCTTCGTCTACCAGGGCGACTCCTCCATTCACCGTGACGGTGCGCCGCGCGGGGAGCCGACGCAGGATCTTCCGCTGTCGGCCTTCGTCGCGTTCCTGCAGAACCATGACCAGGTCGGCAATCGTGCGTTCGGAGAGCGCCTGCCCCAGCTGGTCCGGCCGGAACTGCTGAAGGCCGCGGCCTCCATCCTCATCCTGTCGCCGCAGATCCCGATGCTGTTCATGGGCGAGGAATGGGCATCCGTCCGGCCATTCCTGTTCTTCTGCGACTTTGCCGGCGAACTGGCGCAGGCGGTGCGCGATGGCCGCCGGCGCGAGTTCGCCAAGTTCCCGGCCTTCGCGGATCCGAGCGTCCGCCGCCGCATTCCGGATCCAAATGATGTCGCGACCTTCGAGCGCTCGAAGCTGGACTGGTCCGAGGCGGAGCGCGATGGCCACGCCGATCACCTGCACTATTGTCGCGAGCTGCTGGCCGTGCGACGCGATGCGGTGATGCCGCGCCTGGACGGGGCGGACGTGACGAACGCAACCTACGACACCACCGACGGCCTCTTGCGCGTGTCGTGGCGCCTAGCTGACAATGCCGCGCTGGCGGTGCTTGCCAACCTGCGCGCCGACACGTCCGAGCCGGTGCCTGCGCCGCGCGGCCGGATGCTGCACAGCACGCATCCACACCTGGCCGACGACGCGGCCAAGCCCGGGTGGTTCGTGGCGTGGTATCTGGCGGACGGAGGAGCGTGACGTGAGCGAGGCCGGCTCGCTCGACCAAGTCTGCGAACAACTCGGTATCCTGCGACGCTACCGAGACCATGCTGGGGCGGTCCGGGAGGTGCCGGAGGCGACCCTGCGGTCGCTGGTTCAATGCCTGAACGTGACCGCGACCGATCGCGTCCTGCCTCCGGTGATGGTCTGGCGCGAAGGCGACGGCGACGTGGCGGTGCCCCTGGGCCGAACCGGCGGGGCGCTTCGCTGGGCATTGGACGGTGAAGGGCGGTCACTCGCCGGCACGACCGATCGTGACGCTGATCGCCTGATCATCGCCGACTCCCTTCCCCTCGGCTACTACCAGCTGAGACTGCATTCTGGTGACACGTCAATTGGCAGCTGCACGCTGATCGCGGCGGCAGCGCAGGCCTATCTGCCGCCGCTCTTGCGTGATGGCGGGCGGCTATGGGGCCTGGCGACACAGCTGTTTGGGCTGCGGTCCGCGCGCAACTGGGGCATCGGCGATTTCACGGATCTGAGCGACCTTATTCGCCACGCGTCCGCGCACGGTGTCGCCGCCATCGGGCTGACACCGCTCCATGCACTCTTCTTTGGCGAGCCGGATCGCTGCAGCCCCTATTCGCCAAGCAGCCGTTCCTTCCTCAACGTGCTCTACATCGACCCCGAGGCGATGCCGGAATTTGCAAGCTGCGATGAAGCGCGGGCCTTGCGCGCCGAACCAGCCTTCGACCGCGAGCTGCAGCGCCTGCGGGCGGACCCCAGCGTGAACTATGCCGGGGTGGCGGATTGCAAGCGGCGCATGTTCGACCTGCTTTACCGGCACTTCCAGGAACGTCACCTGTCGCGCGGCGATGAATACGCCGCGGAGTTCGACCGCTTCCGGCGGGAGCGTGGCAAGCGCTTGCTGCAGTTCGCCGCCTTCGAAGCGCTCCGCGAGCATTTCGCGGTCGCCGGCGCCAGCCTGTCCTGGCCCGGTTGGCCCGAACCGTTCCGTGATCCGGACAGCCCCGTCGTCGCAGACTTCGTCGCGCGTCGAGCTGATCGGGTCACATACTTCGCGTATCTGCAATGGCACGCACATCGCCAGCTCCTGCGGTGCCAGAGAACAGCACAGGAAGCCGGCATGCCGATCGGCGTCTATCTCGATATCGCGGTCGGGGTCGATCGCGATTCAGCCGAGGCATGGTGGTCACAGGACTACTTGGTGGGCGGCTGGAGCATCGGCGCGCCGCCCGACAACTGGAACCTCAAGGGCCAGAGCTGGGGTGCGCCGCCGCCCAACGCCACCCGCATGCGCGAGACCGCCTACGCCGCCATCCGCGAATGCCTGGATGCCAACATGCGCTACGCCGGCGCAATCCGCATCGATCACATCCTGGGCTTCATGCGCATGTTCTGGGTGCCCGAGGCGGCCAACGCGGCCGACGGCGCCTATATCCGCTATCCGTTGCGGGAGCTGCTGTCGATCCTGGCTTTGGAGAGCCAACGGCATCGCTGCCTCGTGATCGGCGAGGATCTCGGCACCGTTCCCGACGGCCTGCACGAAGCCATGCAGGAGGCTGCGATCCTGTCCTACCGCCTGCTCTACTTCGAGCACGAGGCCGACGGCAGCTTCCGCAAGCCGGGGAACTGGCCTCGGCAAGCCTTGGTCGCGCCGTCGACGCACGATCTGTCGACGCTGCCCGCCTGGTGGCACGGCGCGGACCTGGCGTTGCGGTCCAAGCTCGACCTCTATCCATCGCCGGAGGTCGCGGACGCCGAACGGCAGCGCCGGGCGGTGGACAAGCGGCAGCTGATCGCCGCCCTGGCCGCCGAGGGATTGCCGGCGCCGGCAGATGGCGATGCGCCGATCGAGGCGATCTATCGCTTTCTCGCGCGAACGTCATCCTGCCTGCTGATGGTACAGCCCGAGGATCTGCTCGGCATCGTCGAGCCCCAGAATGTGCCGGGCACCACCAGCGAGCATCCGAACTGGCGCCGCAAGCTGCCCGTCGGCGCGGAAGAGTTTTTTGCCGAGGCCTCGATCGCGCGCGTGGTGGAGTCGATCAATGCCGAGGGCCGGCGGGCACCTCGGAAAGTGAAGGCGGCCGATGCCATCCCGGATGTCCCGACCGCGACATACCGTCTGCAGTTCAACCGGCACTTCACCTTCGCCGATGCGGCCCGGCTCATTCCCTATCTCAGGGACCTCGGGATCAGCCACGTCTATGCCTCGTCCTATCTCAAGGCGCGGCCCGGCAGTGCCCACGGCTACGACATCATCGATCACAACGCGCTCAATCCCGAGATCGGCACCTGGGCCGAGTTCGAGCGTTATTGCGACGCGCTGCGCAATGCCGGCATGGGACAGATCCTCGACTTCATCCCCAACCACATGGGGATCGGCTATGCCGACAACCTACATTGGCTCGACGTCCTGGAATGGGGTGCGACCTCGCCTTTCGCTGCCTTCTTCGACATCAACTGGAACCCGCGCCAGCCCAATCTCAAAGGCAAGGTCCTGGTGCCCATGCTCGGTGACCACTATGGGCACGTGCTGGAGCGCGGCGAGCTGCAGCTGAAGCTCGACCCGGAAGCCGGCAGCTTCGACGTCTGGTACTTTCAGCATCGATTTCCCATTCACCCGCGTTGCTACCACGTCATCCTGGGCGATATCGATGCCGATCTGAAGCGGCTCGCCGTCAGCGTCGCCGAAGTCAACGAAGCCGCGATGCGCAGTGTCGGCGAAAAGCTGAAGCAGGACGTAGCCAGCTTCGCCCAGGCCGATCCAAAGCACTTGCGGCAGATCGAAGATGCCGCCCGGCAGTACCAGGGCCAACCGGGAACCCCGGAGAGCTTCAAGCCGCTGCACGACTTGCTTGAGCAGCAGGCCTACCGCCTCGCCTTCTGGCGGGTGGCGGCGGACGAGATCAACTATCGCCGCTTCTTCGATATCAACGAGCTGGCGGGCATCCGGATGGAGAATCCGGAGGTGTTCGAGCGCACCCATCGTCTGGTCGACGAGCTCATCGCCAACGGCAGGCTGCACGGATTGCGGCTCGATCATATCGATGGCCTACTTGATCCCGCCGGATATCTCGGCCAGCTGCGCGCATTGGCCGCCGAACGGACGGGCTCTTTCTATATCACGATTGAAAAGATCCTGGCGCGCCACGAGCGGTTGCGCTCGGACTGGCCGATCGCCGGCACGACCGGCTACGACTTCATCAATCTCGTCAATGGCCTCTACGTCGATTCCGATGGCAAGCAGGCGATGGACCGCACCTATCGCCGGTTCCTGGATCGCTCCGCCGACTTCGACGAGATTCTGTACGCCTGCAAGCTGCTGATCGTCGACACGATGCTGGCGAGCGAGCTGAACCGCCTGGCTTCCGGCCTCG
>DATFDU010000248.1:0-9055 GCA_035251915.1 Dongiaceae bacterium
TGGTCGGCGCAAACGGCTCCGGCAAGTCCACAATCCTCAGAGCGCTGGCCGGCGAGATGGAACTCGACAAGGGCGAACGCTTCCTGCAACCCGGCGTCACGGTCGGCTATCTACCGCAGAATGCGGATTTGAGCGGCGGCGGATCGGTCGCCGACTACGTCGTGGCCGGTGTGCACGACACGGACGCCGACCACTACCGCGTCGCCTGGGTGCTGGACCACGTGACGCTGGAGGGCAGCCGCGCGCTTTCCACGCTGTCCGGCGGCGAAGGACGGCGCGCGGCGCTGGCGCGCACCTTGGTCAGCCGGCCGGATCTGCTGCTGCTGGACGAGCCGACCAACCATCTCGATCTGCCGACCATCGAGTGGCTGGAAGAAGAGCTGGCGAGCTTCGCCGGCGGCATCCTGATGATCAGCCACGACCGCGCCTTCCTGCGCAAGCTGACCAGCCGCCTGCTGTGGCTGGACCGCGGCCGGATGTTCGAGCGCGACGGTGGCTTCGAGGGTTTCGAGCATTGGTCCGCGGAAATCATCGATCAGGAGGCGGCCGAGTTCCGCCGCCTGGAGAAGCGCCTCGAGACCGAGGAATACTGGCTGCAGCGCGGCGTCACCGCGCGCCGCTCGCGCAACGAAGGCCGGCGCCGGCGGCTGTTCGCGCTGCGCCAGGAGAAGGCCAGCAGCCTGAAAACGCGCGGCCGCGCCAAGCTGGCGCTGGCGGATTCGGATTTGGGCGGCAAGCTCGCGATCGAGGCGATCGACATCGCCAAGAGCTACCCGCAGCCGGACGGCAGCACGCTCAAGATCGTCGACGGCTTCTCCACCCGCATCATGCGCGGCGACCGCATCGGCATCCTCGGTCCCAACGGCGCGGGCAAGACCACGCTGATCAAGCTGCTCACGGCAGAGATCGCGCCGGACAGCGGCGAGGTGCGCCTCGGCATCGGCATTCAGCCGATCTATCTCGACCAGCGCCGGCAGAGCTTCGACCTCGAGCGCACGCTGTGGGAAACGCTGGCGCCGACCGGTGGCGATTCCATCATCGTCAACGGCCGGCCGCGCCACGTCGTCGGCTACCTGCGCGACTTCCTGTTTGACGAGCGGCAGGCGACCATGCCGGTCCGCCTGCTGTCCGGCGGCGAGCGTGCGCGCCTGATGCTGGCCAAGCTGTTCGCCGAGCCCGGCAACCTGATCGTGCTGGACGAGCCGACCAACGACCTCGACCTGGACACGCTCGACCTGCTGCAGGACGTGCTGTCGGAATACGAGGGCACGCTGCTGCTGGTCAGCCACGACCGCGATTTTCTCGACCGGCTGGTCACCAGCACCATCGCGGTCGAAGGCGACGGCGACGTGGTGGAATATGCCGGCGGCTACAGCGACTACGTGATCCAGCGCGGCGAACGCGCGGAGAAAACTCAGCCGCGCAAGCCGGAACCGAAGCGGGCCGAGCCGCCGCGGCCGAGCGCGCCGGCGCCGGCGCGCTTCTCGATGAAGGAGCAGCGCGAGTTGGACGAGATGACCGCCAGGCTCGACCGCCTGCATGCGGAGATCTCAACGTTGGAGTCTGCTTTGGCCGATCCGACGCTCTACCAGCGCGACGCCGCCAAGGCCGCGCAAGCCAGCGCCCTGCTCGCCCGCAAGCGCGACGAGCTGCACGCGACCGAGGAACGCTGGCTGGAGCTGGAAGAGAAGCGCACGCAGCTTTCGGGTGCGCGATGACGTTGCCCTCGATCTCCCGCTCTCTCCACCGTCATGGCAAGGCTTGGCCTTGCCATCCACGAGCTTCTTTGAGCGAGACCGAACTGCCTGAAGCAAACTCGTGGATCCCAAGGCCAAGCCTTGGGATGACGGAGTGTTGCGGGGCTGCATGGAACCACGACCACAGGCGTTAGCACATGCTCCCGCAGCACCTCGCGATGATGGTCATGGTCCAGATCCTGTGGGGCGCCAATTTCGCGGTCGCCAAGTTCGGTCTGGACGATTTCTCGCCGATCTTTTTCGTCGCACTGCGGTTTTCGCTGGTCGCGGTGCTGCTGGTGTTCGTGGTCGGCCTGCCCAGGCGCGACAAGCTGTTGCGCCTGCTGCCGCTCTCGGTGACCATGGGCGTGATGCATTTCACCTTGATGTTTCTCGGGATGTCCCGGCTCGACGCCGCGACCAGCTCGATCGCCGTGCAGCTGCAGACGCCGTTCGCCGCCATCATGGCCGCGTTCTTTTTCGGCGAAACGCTGGGCTGGCGGCGGATCGTCGGGATGATCACCGCGTTCGCCGGCGTGATGCTGATCGCGGGCGAGCCGCGTTTTGCCGACGATCCCTGGCCGCTGCTGTCGGTCATCGCCGCGGCGGCGGCCTGGGCCATCGGCAACATCCAGGTGAAGGCCCTGGGTGACGAGATCGACGCCGTGACGCTCAACGGCTGGATCGCGATCCTGGCCGCGCCGCAGCTCCTCATCGCCTCCTGGCTGATCGAGGGACCGCAGTGGCAACAGATTCCCGAAGCCAGCCTGGTCGGCTGGGGCGCACTGCTGTTCCAGGCGGTGGTGATCGCGATCTTCACCTATTGGATCTGGTACAACATGATGCGGCGCTATCCCGTGAACCAGGTCATGCCTTTCACCATGCTGATGCCGCTGATCGGCGTCGCCGCCGGCGCCATCATGCGCGGCGAGCCGATCACCTGGCAAATGATCGTCGGCGGCTTGGCGACAATCGCCGGCGTCGGCATTATCGTGCTGCGCCGGCCGGCCGTCGCCGCGCCCGCCACCAAGACCGGAATCTAGCCCGAGCGACCATGACCAATACGACGCCCACGACCACCCATCTGACCGAGACTGCAGCGCCGGCGACCGGCGCCCTGGCGATCGAAGAGCTGCCGTCGCCCAATTGCGACGAGCGGCCGGCCGGGCAGAAGGTCGACATCCTGCTGCTGCACTACACCGGCATGCCGGACTCGGGCCAGGCGCTGCGGCGGCTGCGCGACCCGCAGGCCAAGGTCAGCGCGCACTATGTGGTCGACGAGGCGGGCAAGATCTATCGCATGGTGCCGGAGGAGAAGCGCGCCTGGCATGCCGGGATCAGCGCCTGGAAGGGCGAGCGCGACATCAACGCCCGCTCGATCGGGATCGAGATCGTCAATACCGGGCACGAGTTCGGCTACCGTCCGTTCCAGCTCAGGCAGATGGACGCGGTGGTCGCGCTCTGCAAGGACATCAAGACCCGCCACGACATCCCGCCTGAGCGCGTGCTCGGCCATTCCGACGTGGCGCCGCTGCGCAAGCAGGATCCCGGCGAATTGTTCGATTGGTACCGGCTGTTCGTCGAAGGCATCGCCAACTGGCCGACGCCCAGGGCGATCGAGTGGAGCGACGAGCAGTTCTTCCAGGCGCTCGCGGCCTATGGCTACGATCTGACCGGCCCGGCCAAGGCCAAGATCGATCCGCAGCAGGCCCGCCGCGCCGCCTGCGTCGCATTCTGCCGGCATTTCCGGCCGGCCATCCTGCGGCCGGTGCCCGACCTCGAGATGAAGACCATCCTGGCCGGCTTGGTTGACAACGGCGCCGCGCGCTCCTAGCTAACAGTCGTGCCAGATGGCCGGATGGCCGCTGCCGCTTCGGCTTGCCGCAGCGGTGGAGGAAAGTCCGGGCTCCACGGAAAGACGGTGCCGGGTAACGCCCGGCGAGAGCGATCTTAGGGACAGTGCCACAGAGATCAGACCGCCTCAGTCCTTCGGGGCTGCGGTAAGGGTGAAACGGTGCGGTAAGAGCGCACCGCGGTTCCGGCAACGGCGCCGGCACGGCAAACCCCACCGGGAGCAAGACCAGATAGGAGAATGGGGCCGGGCAACCGGCCCAGGCGCCTTTCCGCGCCAGATTCTCGGGTAGGTCGCGCGAGGCGTCCGGCGACGGGCGTCCCAGAGGAATGGCCATCCAAGGGCGGCAACGCCCTGGACAGAACCCGGCTTACAGGCCATCTGGCACGAATTAACTTGTTGATCCGATTTACCTTACGGAGCGATGACAGCGCACCCGGTCGCCCCGGCGCCTCGACCCTGTTCCCGACCTGTTCACGCCCAAAACATGTCTCAAATCCCGACCCATGGCCGCCCTGGTTTAGCCAGCATGTGAACGCCTCGGCGTAAACACTTGTTAACATTGTCTTGTCATGGGCCGATGGTCTTTACGAAATGTCAAAAATCCAAGATTTTCCAGAGAGTTACCGCCTAATCCCATTGACGCCCATGATATCCCATGATATCCCACTATCCACAGACTTACTCCCATCCCTGACCGGGCGCGATTTGGGGCGCGCCGATGGGCTGGATGGGCCGACCGACGCGTCGGGTGGAAGGACCAATTGCGGTGGCGGGAAGCCGTCCAAAAAAGGTCGAGGGGCTAGCTCGGGACGTCATGGCACTGTTCATCGATACCTTCGTGAACAAGATCGACCGCAAGGGCCGCGTGTCCGTGCCGGCGACCTTTCGCGCCACCCTCGCCGAGCAGACCTTCCAGGGCATCGTCGCGTTTCCATCCTTCAAGCTGCAGGCGCTGCATTGCGCCGGCATGGACTGGATGCAGTCGCTGATCGACAGCACGCAGAACGTCGATCTTTTTTCGCAAGAGCATGACGATCTGACCGCTTCGCTGTTTGCCGATGCGAAGCAGCTCGCCTTCGACGGCGAAGGCCGCATCATGTTGCCGGAAGCACTGTGCGCGCACGCGAAGCTGACCGAGGCGGCGGCGTTCGCGGGCCGCGGCCGCTATTTCGAGATCTGGGAACCGCAGGCGCTCGAAGCCTACAAGGCGGAGGCGCGCCAGCGCGCCGCCGACAAGCAGCGCACCTTGCGCCAGCAAGGCTCCGAAGGGAGCCATCGATGAGCGGGACGGCGATGGACAAAGCGCCGCATCGCCCCGTCCTGCTGACGGAAGTGATCGAGGCGCTGGCGCCGCGCGACGGCGCGATCTACGTCGACGGTACCTTCGGCGCCGGCGGCTACAGCCGCGCGCTGCTGGAAGCGGCGCAGTGCACGGTGTTCGCGATCGATCGCGATCCCGATGCGGTCAAGGGCGCCGCGCCCTTGCTCGATCGCTATGCCGGCCGGTTGCACATCGTGCAGGGCCGCTTCGGCGACATGTTCCAGCTCTTGAGCGCGCGCGGTGTCGACGCCGTGCAGGGCGTCACGCTCGATCTCGGCGTCTCCTCGATGCAGCTGGATCAGGCGGAGCGCGGCTTCTCCTTCCGGTTCGAAGGCCCGCTCGACATGCGCATGGAGCGTGCTGGCCAGAGCGCCGCCGACCTGGTCAACGAGCTGGCGGAGCGGCCGCTCGCCGATCTCATCTTCACCTTCGGCGAGGAGAAGAAGGCGCGGCGCGTCGCCAAGGCGATCGTGGCCGCGCGGGCCCTTGCGCCCATCAGCACCACCCAGCATCTGGCGGAGATCGTGCGGCGCGCCATCGGCCCGGCGCATGACCGCATCGATCCGGCGACCCGCACGTTCCAGGCGCTGCGCATCGCGGTGAATGACGAGCTGGGCGAGATCGATCGCGGCCTCGCCGCCGCCGAGCGGTTGCTGGCGGTGGGCGGCCGCATGGCGGTGGTGTCGTTCCACTCGCTGGAGGATCGCCGGGTGAAGCAGTTCCTGCGCGAGCGCGCCGGGCGCAACCCGAAGGCCTCGCGCCACCTGCCGATGCAAAGCAGCGATGCGAAGCCGACGCTGCGCCTGATCGCGCCCGGCGGCATCGAGCCGAGCGACCCTGAGATCAAGGCCAATCCGCGCGCCCGCTCGGCGCGGCTGCGCGTGGCGGAGCGCACCGATGCGCCGCTGGAGGACGCGGCATGATCAGGATCAGCGCCATCGTCTGGGTGGTCGTGCTGGCGCTGCTCGGCATCGGGCTGTTCCAGGTCAAATACAACGTGCAGAACAAGGAGCGCGAGCTGCGCGAGGTGCGCCGCCAGATCGAGGCCAACTACAACGCGATCCACGTGCTCGAGGCGGAGTGGAGCTATCTCAACGATCCGCTGCGGCTGGCCGACCTCACCCGCCGCCATACCGGGCTGGTGCCGACCACCCCCGGCCAGATCGGCGACTTCGCCAGCCTGCCGTTGCGCATCGAGGATCTGCCGCTGACGCCCGACGTGCCGGCGGAACCCCAGCCGCCGCTGGTCTCGAGCGCGCCGCCGGCGCAGCCCGCGCCGGTCCTGCAGGTGAAGGCCGAGGAGCAGGCGACGCAGCAGCAGCCGTCGTCGGTCCCCGCGCCGGCTCAGCAGGCGAAGCAGGAGCCGAAGCCGCTGAAGCCGAAGGACGAGCAGGCCGAGGCCGACGCCATGATCGACGCCATCCTGGCCGACATGGAGAAAGCGCAAGGTCAACCGGCGGCGCAAGGAGGCGCCCAATGACGCGCCGTCCCCTGCCCGACATCGTCGCGCAACGTCCGCAGCCGGTGATCAACCCGATGGCGCTGGAGATGGAGCCGGACGGGCCGCGCAAGCGCGCGCTCGAGGTCAGCCACGGTCGCGTGCTGCTGGGCGCCAGCCTGTTCGCGGTGGTGTTCCTGGTGATCGCCGCGCGCCTGGTCGCCGTCACGCTGCTGCCCGACGGCGCCGAGGCCGCGACGGTACCGCCGGCCAAGGTCAAGACCGACCGCGCCGACATCGTGGACCGCAACGGCGTGGTGCTGGCGACCAGCCTCACCACCGCCTCGCTCTATGCCAATCCGCGGCAAGTGCAGCAGCCCGACGAGACCGCGCAGATGCTGAACTCGGTGCTGCCGGACCTCAACATCGCCTCCACCGCGGCCAAGCTCGACACCGACCGCGGCTTCGTCTGGCTGAAGCGCGACCTGACGCCGCGCCAGCAGCAGGCAGTCAACCGCCTCGGCCTTCCCGGCATCTATTTCCAGGCGGAGAGCAAGCGCGTCTATCCGCAAGGCAATCTCACCGCGCACCTGGTCGGCTTCGCCGACGTCGATGGCCGCGGCCTCGCCGGCGTCGAGCGGTCGTTCGACGATCTGCTGCAGGGCGGCGAGCGGCCGCTGCAGCTGTCGATCGACGTGCGGGTGCAGCACATCCTGCATGAGGAGCTGAACCGGGCCATCGCCGATTTCCACGGCATCGGCGGCGCCGGCATCATCCTGGACCTGAAGACCGGCGAAGTATTGTCCCTGGTCTCGCTGCCGGACTTCGACCCGGCCCGGCCGGGCGAGGCGAGCGACGACACGCGCTTCGATCGCGCCACGCTCGGGCTCTACGAGATGGGCTCGGTCTTCAAGATCTTCAACACCGCGATCGCGCTCGACAGCGGCACCGTGACGCTGGCCGACGGCTTCGATGCGACCAAGCCGATCCGCATCGGCGGTCACATGATCAACGACTACAAGGGCAAGCACCGGTTCCTGACCATCCCGGAGATCTTCACCTACTCGTCCAACATCGGGTCGGCCAAGATGGCCGACCTGTTCGGCCCGGAGGTCCAGCAGGCGTACCTCAAGAAGTTCGGGCTGATGGACAAGTCGCCGATCGAGTTGCCGGAGGTCGGTGAGCCGTTCTATCCCTCGGCCAAGAACTGGAAGCGCATCAACACCATGACCGTCTCGTACGGCCACGGCATCTCGATCAACGCGATCCAGCTGCTGACCGGCGTCGGGGCGGTGGTCAATGACGGCATCCTGCGCGAGCCGACGGTGCTGAAGCGCGAGGCTGGCGAAGTGCCGGACGGCACCCGGGTGATCAGCGCGCAGACCTCGGAACAACTGCGCCAGCTGATGCGTTTGGTGGTGCAGATCGGCACCGGAAAGAAGGCGAATGCGCCCGGCTATCTGGTGGGCGGCAAGACCGGCACCGCCGACAAGCAGAAGGGTCACGGCTACGCGACCAACACGCGCCTCGCCACCTTCGTCGCCGCCTTCCCGATGAACGACCCGCGCTTCGCGATCCTGGCCATGGTCGACGAACCGAAGCCCAACGCCACCAGCCACGGCTACGCCACCGCCGGGTGGGTGACTGCGCCGGTGATCGGCGCGGTGGTGCAGCGGATCGCGCCGCTCTACGGATTGAAGCCGACGCCGGACGATGCGCCTGAATCACAGAACCCGCTGGTCGGCATGGTGGCGGACTACGATTCGCCAACCGCAAAAAAGGCGCAATCCAAGCTCAAACAAGCGAGCGTGCCGGCCCCGACTCCGTTCGGCGCCGCTGTGGCGCCGACGCCATTGAACGTGTCGGCGCAACCCGTTTCCGTTTCGGAGGCGCCGCTTGAAGCTGAATGAGTTGATTCTCGGCATCGGCGACCTGCGCCTGCAATCCGGCGACGCGGCGATCGATGTGCGGGACCTGACGCTCGATTCGCGCCGGGTGAAGGCCGGCTCGCTGTTCGCCGCCCTGCCCGGCAGCAAGGCCGACGGCCGCAGCTTCGTGGCGGCCGCGGCGAAAGCCGGCGCGGCTGTCATCCTCGCGCCGGAGGACAGCACGTTCGCGGATCTGCCAACCGGCGTCGCCGTGCTGACGGCAAAGGCGCCGCGGCGCGCCCTCGCACAGCTCGCCGCGCGCTTCTTCGGCAACCAGCCGCACTGCATCGCAGCCGTCACCGGCACCGGCGGCAAGACCTCGACCGTCGCTTTCGCGCGCCAGCTGTGGGCGCTGGAAGGGCGCGAGGCCGCGAGCCTCGGCACCCTCGGCATCCTCTCGCGCAAGCTGAACGACCCGGGCTCTCTCACCACGCCCGATCCGATCGCGCTGCATCGCATCCTGACGCAGCTCGCCGACAACGGCGTCACCCACCTCGCCATGGAGGCGTCGAGCCACGGTCTCGATCAACACCGGCTGGACGGCGTCAGGGTGACCGCCGCAGCCTTCACCAACCTGTCGCAGGACCATCTCGACTACCACGCCGACATGGCAAGCTATTTCGAGGCCAAGCTGCGCCTGTTCTCCGACCTGCTGCCGCACGGCGGCACCGCGGTGGTGAACCTGAAGCTGGCTGAGGCGCCGCGGGTGATCGCGACCGCGCGCCAGCGCCGGCAGCGCCTCATCACCTTCGGCAGCGCCGATGCCGACATCCAGCT
>DATFDU010000249.1:0-4435 GCA_035251915.1 Dongiaceae bacterium
GAGATCGAACCCGCCCGGCTGCCCGTCCTTGCCCATGATGTAGAAGGCCCGCACCGGATGGATCTCGAAATACTGGCCGTGCTCGGTATCCATGATGGCGTTGCCGTAGATCAGCAGGCTGTCGCCCGCATCGCCGCCGACCCCGTCCACCGGCTCTTCGCTGGGATCGTCCCAGTCGACATCCTGCTCGCCGGCATCGCCATCGTTACCGGTCAGCCAGTCCAGCAGCTGCTTCAGCAGCCAGGCCAGGGCCCCGACCACGTAGGCGCCGAGCGGGCCGAAGAAGACGCATCCCACCAGGGCGCCGGCCGCGGCCGTGATGACGTCGTCCATCCAGATCGCGATGGTGTTGCCCTCGAGCTCGCAATGGAGATAGGGCACGGCATGAGCGTTGTCGAAGCGGAACATCGGGTTGAGCTTGTCGTTCCGGTCGTCGACCGGATTGAAGAAGTCGGCATCGTTCTTGGCATCCGGGTCGGCCCAGCTGCCGCTGGCATTGGCGGGCGCCGCGAAGTCGACCGGCATGTATTCGAAGGTGCCGATGCTGGGGATGTCGGACTGTCGCTTGCGCAGGTGCCGGTAGTAGACCTGGAACGCGGGGATCGCCAGCAGCCGGTCCATGACGCCGATGATGATCTGGTTGTAGATGTTGCTGGCCCGGTCGCTGTCGGCCGGGTTGGTTCCGACCAGGGCCGTCATGTACTGCACCAGCTGCGTCGGATCGTTGACCAGCGCGTTCAGCGGCGGCAGAACGGGCTTGCCGGACGGGAACCGGTCCGGCGGAAAGTTCGCGTCGTCGTTCAGCATGGCGCGGTTGGTGTCGAGGTGCGTCGCCAGGATCGAGCGCACCTCCGGCTTGGTCATCGGCGCCGGCAGGACGTTGAGCTTGCGGTCGCCGTCGGTGGAAACCGACGGCTCGGCCAGCAGCAAGCCGATGATGCAATCGCGCTCGCGCACGCACAGCAGACGGCGATTGTAGTACCAGTATTTGATCCAGACCGCCGCAATGATGACAAGGCCGGCCATGACGCAGATGGTGGCCGGCGCTGCGAACAGCAGAATCCACAGCGCGCCGCCGGCCAGCGCCAGCAGCGCCTGCGTGAGGTCGGAACCGGTCCAGCCGGCGATCAGCAGGCCGGGCAGGCCCCCCATCCGGCCATGCGGCACCGCTTCGTGCGGGCCGGCGCAGGTGCTGAAGGTTTCGATATGCGCAGGCATGGCGATTACTCCTTGACCTGAAGGAGCAGCGTGACGCCGCCGGCGAGCGACCCGTCGGCGGCGCGCGCAAGCAGGTTGAGCGGCAGCTGCGTGCCGGGAAGCGCGTCGTCGGGAACCTTGACCTCGAACTGCAAGGCGCGCATCTCGCCGGGCGCCAACGCCACGCCATCGCCGGCCGGCGCGTTGTCGATCGTGATCGCCATCGCCGGCGGCAGCGGCCGCACCTGGGCATGAGCGGCGGCGCGCACGGCTTCGAAGCCGACATACTTGGTCTTCACCACCTTGAGCCGGCGGCGCGCCTGGACCTCGAAGCGACCGATGCGGAAACGCTCGATCCCGGCCAACAGGCCCTCGAGTGCCGGCGGCCGCGGCGCGGCCGCGCGCAGGATGATGTCCGGCGGCGGCGGCGGCCTCGGCACATCGCTATCAAGCGGCTTCGGATGCAAGGTCGGCAGCAGGTTGGCGATGCGGGCCGCGAACGACATCCGTGCGTAGCCGCGGTTGGCCCGCAGAACCAGTTGATGGCTGGGCTTGGGGTCGATCGCGTAGAGCGTCGGCTCGATCCTGAACCGTTGCATCGCGCGCCCGGGATTGTGCAACGGGACTTCGACCTTGACGACCTCTCCAGGCGCGACATGGCCGGGGTTGGCGGCATAGACGTTGGTGTTCTCCTGCCCGATGTTGTTGTCCGGGTTGACATCCATCGGATGCCAGAGCCGCGCCTGCAGGCAGTAGTGCCGAGCTTCCTCGCCCTGCGGGATCGCCGGGGTATGCCAATGGAACTGCGTGATGGTCGAGCCCATCGGATCGACGTCGACATGGCGCAAGACCTCGTCGCCATGGGCGTCGCGCTGGACCGGCGCGAAGTCCGGGGCATTGATGCTCCACAGCCGGAACAGCATGCGCACCTGCACGCCCAGCGCCAGGTCGGTGGCGGCATTGTGGACCCGCACGTTCACGATGTAATCGGTATCGGCCTTGAGGTGAAAGGAATCGGGCTCGATCGACCCCGGATCGGCCGCGGGCGCCAGCCAGATGTCCGGGTTGTCCCAGGTCACCGGCAGGCCTTGCGCCTGCAGGAAGGACTGGCTGTAGATGCAGGGGTCCGGGCGCCGCACCACCGGCTCGGGCAGCGGCGGGCAGGCATCCTCCTGCTCCTCCTCGAACAGGTTCTTCTTGTGCCAGAGCTCGATCAGGCAGTGGACGATGTGAATGACGAGCGCGAGCACCGCCAGGATCGGCATCAGCGCCACGCGCAACAGCGCGACCAGGAACTCCACGGGCGTGACGACGAGCAGGACCCTGAGGAAGTTCGACATGACCACCTCGCGCAGCGGAATGCCGGTATGTCGCGGCGCAACTGGCGCCAATGATGACGTCGATCAGCGGTTCAGCAGGTGGCGAGCCGGCGAATGACAGCGAACAAGGCCGCACCACTTGCGCAGGTACGAGGCAAGCTCGCGCCGGCCGCCTGCTGACGGCGCGGAGCGCACTCTCACACCTGCGACTTTTCTTGAGCCGGCGGCGACGCAAGTCCCCCAATCCGGTCGGCTGCCGAAAAGCATAGGGTTATCGCGGCGGCAACGTCAACCGAAGCGGCGCCGAGCTGATGATGTGATGGCACTATCCCGTAGCCTGGAAGCGAATCTCGCTTGCCGGCGCGACCTTCTCGACAATCCAGGACAGCAGCCGGTTATGGTGGCGGATGATCTGCTCCGCCTTGAGCACCGGATTGTCCATGGTGGAATGCGTGTCGCCGGCCAGCGTCACGCCATAGCCGAGGGTCTGCGCAACGCGGCAGGCGGTGTCGATGCACATCTCGGTCTGCAGCCCGGCGATCACCAGCCGGTCGACGCCGGCGGCGCGCAGGCGCTGATCGAGCTCGGTCTGGTAGAACGAGCTCGCCGCCCATTTCTGCGTCACCGGCTCGCCGGCGCGCGGCGCCACGCTGGCATGGATCTGCCAGGCCGGCGTGTCCGGCGCGAGCGGCCCGCCCTCTTCGCAATGCTGCACGTGGAACACCGGCACGCCGGCCGCCCGCGCGCGCTCGAGCAGCGCCGAGGCGTTGGCCAGCAAGCGCTCCGGCTCATGGCAGATCTCATCGGGGCCGAACATGCCCTGCTGGATGTCGATCATCAGGAGGGCGGTCTTGTTGGTCATGTCTCACCTACCGTCATCTTTTGTCGTTCGGCCGAACAGCGAAGCTCGCCGCGATCGCCATCGCGATGCCGACGCCAATGCCCATGGCGATATTCTCGCTCGTGACGCCGACGACGGCACCGACGGCAATTCCGATCGCGAGGCTGATGGCGATCTTGGTGTTCATCGCCTCACAGCACGCTTACTCCGCCGCCTTCTTCGGCGCCTCCGGCTTCCAGCGCAGCACCGGCTGGCGGGCGGCAAGCGTCTCGTCCAGGCGGCGGCGCGGGGTGTGGTAGGGGGCGCCCTTGAAATAGGCGGCGTCGCCGGACTTGGCGCGCTTGGCGAGGCCCTTCACCACCTCGATGTAGCGGTCGAGGCCGTCCTTGCTTTCGGTCTCGGTCGGCTCCATCAGCAGCGCGCCGTGCACCACCAGCGGGAAATACATGGTCATCGGGTGGTAGCCCTCGTCGATCATCGCCTTGGCGAAGTCGAGCGTGGTGACATCGGTGCCGTCGAGGAACTCGTCGTTGAACAGCGCCTCGTGCATGCAGGTGCCGGGGAAGGCCGGCGTCATCTCGTCCTTGAGGCCGGCCAGGATGTAGTTGGCGTTCAGCACCGCGTCGCCCGAGACGTGGCGCAAGCCGTCCGAGCCGTGGCTGAGCATGTAGGCGAGCGCGCGCACGAACATGCCCATCTGGCCGTGGAAGCCTTTCAGCCGGCCGAACGCGCCGCCGTTCCGCTCCACCAGCTCGAAGCCGTTGGCCCCGTGCACCACGTAGGGCACCGGCGCATAGGGCGCGAGCGCGGCGGAGAGCACGGTGGGGCCGGCGCCGGGGCCGCCGCCGCCGTGAGGGGTCGAGAATGTTTTGTGCAGGTTGATGTGCATGGCGTCGATGCCGAGATCGCCGGGCCTGACGCGCCCGACGATGGCGTTGAAGTTGGCGCCGTCGCAATAGAAATAACCGCCCGCATTGTGCACCGCGTCGGCGATGTCGATGATGTCGTTCTCGAACAGGCCGCAGGTATTGGGATTGGTGATCATGGTGCCGGCGACGTCCGGGCCGAGCTTTGCCTT
>DATFDU010000250.1:0-11020 GCA_035251915.1 Dongiaceae bacterium
CGGGCCAAGGGCGGAATCATTTTTGCGCAGGCGCAGCCGATCCGGAATGAATGGTTCGCCAAAATCGATTCACTGACCCGGCGCACATGGCGTTTGCCAGTTGAGCAAGGCCGTCATCACAGATTCATGCGCGGCCGATAAGATTCGACTCGCACGGTCCATAATGGTTCGGATAGCATGTCCTGGTTCCGCAGTACGAAGCGACCAGCATATTCGACGCTTCGTGCCAACGGCCGTGAATCGAAAATGTCGCGGCCGACGCGGACGAGAGCGCGCAACGACGCGCAAAAGCGGGCAGATGCGCCAGAAGGCGACGCGGCAGGGCCAGAGAATGGCGAATGCCGCGCGGTTGTTTCTGACCGGCAAGGCTTGACCTGTTTTCTGTACGGGAGGTGACGATGCGGAAATCCGATAAGGCAACGGCGCGCGATGCTGCAGGTCTCCAGGCGCAACTGGCGGACGCCTGGTCACAGCAAGCCAGCCGTTCGGGCGAGACCTACGGGAGATTGTTCGCGGCGATGCGTGACGAGATGACCAACTTCGTGCAGCGCCGGGTCGACGCCAACATGACGGCAGTTCGCGAATGGTCGGAGTGCCGGAGCTTCAATGACGCGCTGGCTTTGCAGCAGCGCTGGATGCAGTGCGCAGTCGAGCAATATGTCGACCAGGGCACCCGGATCATGGAAACCTGCCGGCTTGCCGCCGCCGACCTCGCCGAGGCCGCTCAGCCCGCGGCGGAGGCGGAGAAAACCGCGACCGAGCGCAAGCCCAGCGCTCAGCGGCACGCCGAGCAGCACTTGAAGCAAGCGGCATAGCTTTTCGAAACGGTATTGAAGCGTCGGTGATCCCCTCCCCTTATGCCGGGGAGGGGATTGCTGTTTAGGGTCGCTCCCGCCACTCGAACACGGCCAGCACGCAGCCGGTCTCGGTGCGCGACGAATGGCGCGTGCCGGGGGCGAAGGACACGAAGTCGCCGGCCTTGAAGACCGCGCCGTCGGAATCGATCAGATCGCCTTCCAGCACCACGAATTCCTCGTAGCCGGGATGATCGTGCGCGATGGTCTCGGCGCCCGGCTGCATGCGCATGAGATAGCTGCCGACGCCGGTTTCCTTGCGGAAGGTGATGGGCAGCCACGACATCTCCGGCTGCACCGGTCCTTCGAGATCGTATTGCTGGAACGGCGTTGTGGCGATCGGGGTGATGCTGCGGCTCATCCGGCCCTGTCCTCGTTGACGGCCCGCGCGGCGGGCAAGGTCACCGTGACAGTAGTGCCGATTCCAGGCTTGGAGTCGATGGCAATCGTCCCGCCATGCAGCTCCGTCAGATGCTTGCTGATGGCAAGACCAAGACCGGTGCCGCCCTTGGCACGGGTGGCGGCGTGGTCGATCTGGTAGAACGGCTGGAACACCTTGCCCAAGGCCGACGGCTTGATGCCGATGCCGGAATCGGCGACCGCCAGCCGGATCGCGCCGTCGTCGGTCCGGTCGACAGATATCGTGACGCGGCCGCCGGCATGGGTGAACTTGATTGCGTTGGACAGCAGGTTGAGCAGGACCTGCTTCAGCGCACGCTGATCGCCGCGCAAGCGGATCGGCCATGACGGCAACAGGCTGGTGATGACGATGCCGCCATCCTGGGCGCGGCCCGCCACCATGGTGCGGCAGCTCTCCACCACCTGGGCCAGGTCCACGATCTCTTCCGCCAGCTTGAGCTTGCCGGCCTCGAGCTTGGACATTTCGAGGATGTCGCTGATGAGGGCCAGCAGCATCTCGCCGCTGTCGTGGATGTTGGCGGCATATTCGCTGTAGCGCGCGATGTCGTCGCCGAAATGGCGGTCGCGGATCACTTGCGAAAAGCCGAGAATCGCGTTGAGCGGCGTGCGCAGCTCGTGGCTCATGTTGGCGAGGAACTCCGACTTGGCGCGGTTCGCCTGCTCGGCCTCGTTCTTGGCCTTGGTCAGCGACATCTCGGCCTGGTGCTCATCGGTGATGTCGAAGCCGATGCACACGATCATGGCGACGCCGCCCTCGGCATCGGGCAGCGCGACATTGGACCAGCGCAGCTGGCGCCGGGTGCCGTCCTTGTGCACCCACGGATTGATGTTGATGATCGGGAAATCCTCGAGCCGGCGATGGGCGAGAATGGTCATCACGCGGCGATGATTGTCGCCCGGGATGATGTGCCGCCAGGTCGCCGGGTTGCGCATCTCCGCGTAGCTGAAGCCGCTGATGCGCTCTGCGCCCCTGTTGACGCGGATGAGGTTGCCGTCCGCGTCATACACCGTGATCGCGGCATCGACATGGTCGATGATGAGGTTGACCAGCGCATCCTGATTGACGCCAGATCGCGGACGCGGCTTGACCGACGGTCTGGGCGCGGCGCGCTCGCGCCGCGGGAACAGCGGGACTCCGACGGTGCGGAATCGCTGCCACAGTCCGAGCCTGCGCGTGTTCTGCGTGAGATCGACTGTCACGGCCCGCCTCGTTTCGCGCCGGCGCTTGCTTCACCCCGAAGCCACAGGCGCATCGGGGCTAGTTCACCATTCCAGTTCTTAACAGAAAGATAAAATCCCACGGGATGCTACACCCGGGAATGTGGGCGCGAAGCGGCCCCTCCCCCACCAGGATCGGAGGGCCGCGAGACGATGACTGGGACGATGGACGCGGCGGTGCTGCTGCCTAGCCCAGGCTGCGCCGTAGCATCGCGGCGAGCGCTGCATCGCGTTCCGCCTTGCGCAGGCCGAGCAGAGGCTTCAATCGGCGTGAGTTCATCAGGTCTGCAAGACCGTGGGCGATCGCCCAGGTGCGCATCACGTCGGTGGGGAGCGGCTCTGACTGACCAGGGGGCGAACCCCGCAGGCGCGCCACATCCTCGACCAGTTTTCGATAGGCGGCGCTCGCCGCGATTTGCAACTCTTCCGCCTCGTGGTCCGGGCGATTGGAGGAGAACATCAGGCGGAACAAGGCGGGATGCGCCATGGCGAAATCGACGTAGCCCATGCCCGCCGCCACCAGTTGGGAGAGCGCGTCCTCGTCGGCCACCTGCTGGCGGGCCTTCTGCTTATCGACGAAGCGCCGGAACCCCTCGGCCGCCAGCGCAGTCAGCAGGCCATTGGCGTCGCGGAAATGATGCGCGGGCGCGGCGTGACTGACCTCCGCTCGCTTGGCGACGCCACGCAGGGAGAAGCCCTCGACACCCTGCTCGGCCAGCTCGGCCTCGCCGGCCGCCAGCAGCACGGCGCGCAGGTCGCCGTGATGGTAGCCACGGCGGCGGGGCGCCCGATTCGGCTTGGGAGCGGACATATGCCCCTCTATCGCGCGATCTGGACACTGTCAAATTTAATCTTGACAGTGCCTAGATACAAGGCGAAGTTATCTTGACATTGTCAAGATAGGGGCGGCCATGCAACCCGGCGACATTTTCCAGATCTGCAACGTGGTGGCGATGGCCGGGTGGCTGGCGCTTCTGGCTTCGCCGTTCTTGCCCAAGCTGGCGGACCGGATTGCGGCGCTCGCCATCCCGGTGCTGCTGGCGATCGCCTATGCCGGTCTGATCCTGGCCTTCTGGTCCGGCGCGGAGGGCGGCTTCGACACCCTGCCGAACGTCATGCAATTGTTCACCCAGCCGGAGATCGCGCTCGCGGGCTGGGTCCACTATCTCGCCTTCGACCTGCTGATCGGCGCCTGGGAAGTACGCACCGCCCGCGCCGAGCGCATCCTGTTTCTGGTCGTCATTCCCTGCCTGGCGCTGACGTTCCTGTTCGGCCCGGCAGGCTATCTCGCCTTCACCGCGTTGCGAGCCGCCCGTGCCGCCATCTCCAGCACCTCGCAGGCCGGAGTCGCACAATGACCACGGACGCTCTCATGACCCAGCCACGATTCTTCAACGCCTCGCTCGCCGCGGAGCTGTTCCGCCGCCAGCCGCTGTTTGCCGGCGCCGCGCTGTGCCTGCTGGTGCTGATGGCGCCGACCCTGTTCGCGATGGCGGTCGATCAGCGCACGTTCCTGGACATCAACGTCTGGATCAAGCCGTTCAAGTTCCAGGTGGCGCTCGCGATCTATCTGGCGACGCTGGCGTGGTTCGCCGGCTGGCTACCGGCAAGCGTCGCGGCGAGCCGCTGGCATCGCATCTTCTCGACCATCGTGGTGCTCGCCATCACCGCCGAGATGATCTGGGTCCTCGGAGCGGCGGCGCTCGGCGTTGCCTCCCATTTCAACGACAGTTCGCCGCTGGCGATTGGACTTTACGCGATCATGGGGGTCCTGGCGGTCGTGTTGACCTCGGGCGCGCTGGTCTACGGCGTCGTGACCCTCCGCGATCGCCACAGCCGTCTCAATCCGGTGTTCCGTCTCTCGGTCGGCATCGGCCTCGTCGCGACCTTCGCGCTGACGGCCGCCGTGGCGGGCTATATGTCCGGCACCGGCTCGCATTTCGTCGGCGGCGCGCACACCGATGCCGGCGGCCTTTCTCCGATGGGCTGGGCGCGCGATGGCGGCGATCTGCGCGTGGCGCACTTTTTCGCCACCCATGCGATGCACTTCATCCCGGTCTTTGGTTTCATCGCCAGCCGAGCGCTTCCCGCCAGCAAAAGCAGAGCGGCGGTGTACGCGTTCGCAGGCCTGTTCGTCGGCCTCGTCGGCTACACGTTTGTCGAAGCGCTGTCAGGCCGGCCGTTCCTGGGTCTGCTCTCCTGAAGGCAGGTCGCGGATCATCAGCACCCAGTCGCCGGAGAATTCGAGCATCGGATGCGGCGGAATCGGCCGCCTTTCCCGGATCGTGTAGCCAAGCTTGGCGTAGAAGGCGATCAACCCTGCATCCGCTTCGAACGTGGTGAGGCCGATGGAGCGCAATCCGCTCTGCCGCGCCAGCCGTTCCGCCTCCCCCATCAGCGCGCGCCCCGCACCGCTCCGGCGGTGGTCCGGAAAGACCGCGATCATGTTGACGTAGTAGGTATCGGCGAGGAATCGATCGAGCTCGAACAGCTTCGCGAGGGGTTCGAGGCGGTCCGGTCCGATCGCCGGATCGCTCACGGCCGCGGCAAGCTCGACATTCGGCAGGCTGTTGAGGCCGCCCAGCAGCAGGCCGTGCGCATCCTCGGCCACGCACCAATGCCGGAGCGCACAAAAGCTGGCCGGATTGCGGAGCCTGCGGGCGATGATGGCCTCTGCAACCGAATGCCCGGGAATGAGGCCTTCATAGAGCAGGTTCATCACGCCATGAGAAGCCATGATGGCGAGTTCCGCCACAGCCGGCGCGTCCGCCTCCTGCGCACCGCGCACGGTCACGCCTGATCCCCTCATGCGCCCCTCCTGCACAGCTACCCAGCCGCCTGCAGCGCCTCCGGCAATGCCTGTTCGAACACGTCGAGATCCGCCTTGGTGCCTGCACTCACCCGGATGCAGCGGTCGAGGGGCGCGACGCCGGGCATGCGCACGAAAACGTCGCGGCTGATGAGCTCGGCCAGCACCTTGCACGCATGGCCGCCGTCGCGGCCGCAGTCCATGGTGACGAAGTTGGTGGCCGACGGCAGCGGCGCGAGGCCGTTGGCGCGGCCGATCGCGGCAATGCGGTCGCGCGATGCGGCCACCTGGTCCAGCACCCATTTGAGATGCGCCTCATCCGCCAGCGCGGCCACCGCCCCGGCCTGCGCAACGCGGTTGACGCCGAAGTGGTTGCGGATCTTGTCGAAGCTCTTGATCACGCCCGCCTCGCCGATCGCGTAGCCGATGCGCGCGCCGGCCATGCCATAGGCCTTGGAGAAGGTGCGGAAGCGGATCACCTGCGGGTTGGCGACGTCGAGCGGCGGCGTGGTGCCGGCCGGCGCGAACTCGCAATAGGCCTCGTCGAGGCAGAGCAGCGTGCCTGCCGGCAGCCGCGCGATCAGCGCCCGGATGGCTGCGCCGTCCCACCAGGAGCCCATCGGATTATCCGGGTTGGCGAGGAACAGCAGGCGCGCCTTCTCCCTCCTAGCCAGCGCCAGCAGGGAGTCAGGGTCTTCGCGGTCGTCGACATAGGGCGTGGTGACCAGCCGCCCTCCGAAGCCGGCGACATGGAAGTTGAAGGTCGGATAGGCGCCGAGCGAGGTCGCGACCGTCACGCCCGGTTCAACGAACAGGCGCACGATGTAGCCGAACAACCCGTCGATCCCCTCGCCCACCACGATGTTCTCCGGCTGCACGGCGTGCTTGGCGGCCAGCGCTTGCTTGAGGTCGTGGTTCTCGGGATCGCAATATTTCCAGGCGTCGGCCGCCTCCCGCTGCATCGCTTCGATGGCGCGCGGCGACGGGCCGAACACGCTCTCGTTGGCGCCGATGCGGGCACGGAACAGGCGGCCGCGCTTGCGCTCCTGCGCTTCCGGCCCGACGAACGGCACGGTCGAGGGCAAATCCTGGACGATGGTGGCATAGGGCGGCAGTGACATGCGGCGTTCCTGATCTGGATTCGCCTCAATCATCATCGACCGGACAGCGCCGTCAACCGAGAGATGCTTGCCGGGAGACCTGAGGCAATGTTAGCCGTGGGTCCGGGACAGTGTCGAAAAGGATCGGACATGGCCAAGACCCTACTGGTGACGGGCGGATCGCGCGGCATCGGCGCCGCGGTGTGCCGGCTGGCGGCGCGCGACGGCTATGACGTGGCGTTCAGCTACGCCGGCCGCGCAGACGCGGCCAAGGCCGTAGCCGCAGCGATCCAAGGCCTCGGCCGCAAGGCGGTCGCGATCCAGTCCGACGTCACCGACCCCACCCAGGTCGCGTCGCTGTTCGACCGGGCGGCGAAGGAGATCGGCTACGTCGAGGCGTTCGTCAGCAACGCCGGCATCATCCACAAGGCCTCGCCGCTTGCCGACATGGCAGTCGAGGAGATCAAGCGCATCATCGACGTCGACCTCACCGCGCACCTCATATCCCTGCGCGAGGCCGCGCGCCGCATGGGCAAGTCGCGCGGCGGCCGGGGCGGCGCCATCGTCACGATCTCCTCCATGGCCTCGGAGCTCGCCGGCATCGGCGGATTCGTGCCCTATGCCGCCGCCAAGGGCGGCATCGATGTATTGACGGTGGGCCTCGGCAAGGAAGTCGCCGGCGACGGCATCCGCGTCAACGGCCTGCGCCCCGGCCTCATCGACACCGACATGCAGGACGCCACCGGCATCCAGAACCGCATCACCAAGCTCGCGCCCAACATCCCGATCGGCCGCGGCGGTACCGCGGACGAAGTCGCAGAAGCGGTGCTGTGGCTGCTGTCGGACAAGGCGAGCTATGTGACGGGGACGCTGTTCAACGTCTCGGGCGGGCGCTGACACCTCGATGATCCCCCGCCTGCTGAGATCATTCCCTCCCTCACGTTGGGGGAGAGGTGCTTCTTATTGGCTACTCGCCTTCACTCTTACTTCCTTTTCTGCGCCCCCTGCCCTCGCCCACACCTCCGAGCGCGCGTTCATCCTGCTGCTGCCGACCGGCCATTACCTGCTCGGCGGTGCGCTGGCCGTGGCGGCATCGTTCGTGATCCTGCTGGCGCTGCCGGCCGATCGGGTGAAGCGCTGGAGCACGGCACGGCTCGTTCTGGCGCAGTTCAAGGCGCCGAGCGAGACGTGGGTCAGCCTCGCTTCCTTCGCCGTGCTGGTGGTGCTGATCGTCGCCGGTTACCTCGGCAGCCGCGATCCGCTGGACAACCCTCTGCCGCTGACGGTTTGGACGCTGTGGTGGATCGGCCTGACCATCGCGCACGCGGTGTTCGGCAATCTGTGGCGCTACCTCAACCCGTGGGTCGGGCCGTTTCGTCTGCTGAGATTGCGACGAGCGCCGTTGCCGTATCGGCTCGGCTTCTGGCCGGCGATCCTCGGCCTGCTCGCCTTCGCCTGGTTCGAGCTGATCTATCCCGCGCCCGACGATCCCGCGATCCTGGCGCGGGCGGTTATCCTCTACACCATCGCCACCTGGATCGGGATGGCGCTGTTCGGCGAGCAGGCGTGGCTGGCGCGCGGCGAGGCGTTCACGGTGTTCTTCGGACTGATCGCGCGGGCCGCACCGCTTCAGGTCGATCAGCAGTGCTTGACCCTTGGCACGCCCGGGCGCGCGCTGGCCGACCTTCCGCCCCTGCCGCCGAGCGGCGTGCTGTTCGTTCTGCTGACCCTCGCGACCGTGTCGTTCGACGGGCTCAGCAAGACCTTCTCGTGGCTCGGCCTCAACGGCATCAATCCGCTGGAGTTTCCCGGACGGAGCGCGGTCATGGGCAACAGCAGCGTCGGCCTCTTCCTGCACTGGCTTTTGCTCAGCGTCGCGTTCCTGGCTTGCATCTGGATCGGCCGTGCGCTCGCCGGCTTGCGGGGACCGTTCTGGCCGCATGCCGGCGCCCTCGCCGCGTCGATCCTGCCGATCTCCATCGGCTACCAGTTCGCGCACTACCTGACGGCGTTCCTGGTGAACGGGCAGTATGCGGCGATCGCTCTCAGCGATCCGTTCGCGCTCGGCTGGTTCGCCTCCGAGGATCGGATGCACCGGGTCACGACCTCATTCCTGTCCAACCGCGCAAGCGTGACGCTGATCTGGAACCTGCAGGCCGCCGGCATCGTTCTCGGCCACGTCGTTGCTGTGCTGGTCGCGCACCACATCAGCCTGCGGCTGGACGCCGGCCAGCGCACCGCGTTGCTGAGCCAGTTGCCACTCGCGGCCCTGATGGTCGCCTATACTTTGTTCGGGCTTTGGCTGCTCTCGACGCCGGCAGCCGGTTGAGTTTTGGCCGCCCCATGATAAAGTTCGTATACGAACGATCTAAGACGCCGAGCTGGCGCGGCACCGCCTGAACAGGGAATCCACTCAACTGGGGGAGGTTTGCGATGACTCGTTCCAAGACTCCGAATTCCAACAATGCGAAGGGCTTGGCCACCCGCCGCAGCGCACTCAAAGGCTTGGCTGCAGTGGCCGGCGGTGGCGCGGCACTCGGCCTCGCGCCGGGCTTCGTGCGCTATATCCAGGTCAGCGCCGCCGAGCCCCTCAAGATCGGCTTCCAGGCGCACCGCACCGGGATCGGCGCCGCCTATGGCCGCTGGTACGAGCGCACCACCAACGCGGCGGTGAAGCTGATCAACGACGCCGGCGGCATATCCGGCCGGCCGATCGAGCTCATCATTGAGGATGACGGCACCGACCCGAAGCGCGGCGCCGAGGTGGTCGAGAAGTTCGCCTCGCAGCACAAGGTCGACGTGACCTTCGGCACCTTGTTCTCGCACGTGGTGATGGGCTCCGCGCCGCGCGCGGGCGAGCTGAAGATGCCGTACTACGTGGTGAGCGAGGGCCATCATGTCGCGTCGGGTGCGCTCAACCGCTACACCTTCCAGCCGGGCATTACCGATGTGAAGGCGCAGGTCTCCTCGATGGCGCCCTGGATCGCCAAGAACCTCGGCCAGAAGGTCACCATGATCTTCCCCGACTACGCCTTCGGCTACGACCACCGCGACTATTTCACCGCCGCGATCGAGAAGCAGGGCGGCAAGGTCCTGCAGCTGCTGCCGATCCCGGCGACCGAGACCTCCTACACCAAATATTTCCCGCAAATTCCGAGCGATACCGAAGTACTTTATCACGTCATGGTAGGGCCCGGCGTGCTCACTTTCGTCAAGGAGATGGGCGAGTTCTACGGCTCCAACCGGCCGCAGATCTTCGGCTTCATCGACTCGCTCGAAGCGGTCGACATGGCGAGCCCGGGCCTCGAGTTCCTCGACGGCACCTATTTCTGGGAAGCCTATCCGCGCTATGCCCAGGCCAACCAGAGCGAGGCGGACAAGGCCTATCGCGCCGCGGTCGGCGTCGATGCCAACGGCGCCAGCCTGGAGGATGCCAAGGACGTCTCGACCTACTCCCACATGTTCGGCTGCTGGGAGACGCTCTACATCATCAAGGAGGCGATCGAGGCCAGCGGCTACCAGTCCGCAACCGATGCCGACAAGAAGAAGCTGGTCGAGGCGACCGAGGCGATGCAGGGCTGGAAGGAAGGCAACGAGCATCCGCAGGGCGACAAGACCTTCGTCGGCGCGATCCACCAGTGCTTCGGCCACCAGTCCATCTCCAAGGTGACCGGCGGCAAGCTCGAGGTCGCCCACCGCACCGAGATCGCCGACGGCGAGTACGAGCCGGAGACCGATTACACGAAGATGGCGCTGTAGAGGCGCAATGCCCCTTCCCCAACGAAACTCCCCCTCCCCCATTGCGGGGGAGGGTTGCGGAGGCTTAGCGAGCGCAGCGAGCTTAGCCGAAGCTGGGTGGGGGGGATCGCGCCGGCAGGCGCGCGTGCGCACACGGACTCCCTTTTCCGCGCTGCACCTCCGACGACTGGCGCTCTTGCGAGCACGCGCGGCTAGTGCCGCGCTACTCCCCATCCAGCTGTGCCTAAGCTCACTGACGCTCGCTAAGGCTTCGCATCCTTCCCCCGCAAGGAGGGAAGGGAACCTATCTGTTGGCGTTGGGACGGTTCCATGAGTCTCGGCCCCCACCTCCTCCTTGCCCTGATGGAGGGCACCGTCGCGGCGTTTGTGCTCGCGTTGACGGCGTTGGGGCTGGCGCTGGTGTTCGGGGTCATGCGCATTGTCAATGTGGCGCACGGCGAGTTCTTCATGCTGGGGGCGGTGTTCGCCTGGGCGTTCGCGCACCTCATCGGCAATCCGGCGCTCGGCTTCCTGGTGGCGATGGTCGCCAGCCCGCTGATCGTCGGCGGCGCGGCGCTGGCGGTCGACCGGGTCATCCTGCGGCGGTTCAACTATCAGCCCGAGGCGACCATCGTCGCCACCATCGGCCTCCTCTACATCATCCAGCAGCTGGTGCTCATCTTCTATGGTCCGAATGCGAATTCGGTCGCGGCGCCGATCGACTTCCGGGTCCAGCTGCCGTGGTTCGGCTATTCCGGCTACAAGTTGGTGGTGGCCGGCATCGCCGCCCTGCTGCTGCTCGCCACCTGGTACGGCATCGCCAAGACCAGGATCGGCCTCGTCATGCGCGCGACCCAGTTCGATGCTGAGACCGCGCAGGC
>DATFDU010000251.1:0-7083 GCA_035251915.1 Dongiaceae bacterium
ACGGTGGGCTACGCCGACGCGTCGATCATGAGGAAATAGAGCAGGTCCCCTTCCGACCGCACGACGGCGGGACAGATGCTGCCCTTGGCCATGATCAATCGGCCTGGACGCAGGCAGATCACGCGCGCGGGGAACACGTTGGAGCGGCCGCTCGCATATTGATCGAGGATCTGCGGCAGCGGCACCGGCACCTTGATCTGCATATAGCGATCGATCGGTTTGTCGCGCAGCGAGGCTTCGTCGATCGACAGCCATTTCTGCGCGGCCGCATTGGTCTTCAGCACCAGGTTCTGCGCGTTGAGCAGGAAGCACGGCGCCGGGCACGCATCGGCCACGGAAGCCGCGGAAATGCCCTGCGTGCTCATCGACAGTTCGCGCAACTTCTGCTCGAGATCGTGCACCTGCAGCTTGAGCTCATCGACGCAATAGGAGCGCAGCGTCGCAGACAGATTCGCACCCGGCGGACAGGTCTCCGCGATCTCGCCGATGAGGCGATTCAGCCTTTTGCCACGGCGCTGCGCGGAGCGTTCCAGGATTTCCCAGATGTCCGCGCCGAGCTTCAGCGAATAGCGTCGCCCACGGTGCTGGACGATGCGATGGATGATCTTGAGTTGTGGCGCACGGGCGGGCCCGCCCTCGGACGGGGCCCGGGCGCCGGATTGTGTGGAGATCGCGGGGTCCGCAGCGCTCATGCTTGGTGCTAAGAACGTCGTCTAGTCGATGTTTTTCCTTGAGGAAGTGTCATTCTATGCTAATCATGCGGTGTGAGCTATCCCCAATCGCAATAAGGGCCCCATCTTGAGCGGGGAAAGTGGGCGATGCCATTCGTGAAGCGCGACGCGGGCGGACGCGTCATCGCCCTGTTCCGCGACCGCAGCGACGAAGCGCCGGAATATCTCGCCGCCAACAGCCCGGAAATCGCCGAGTTCTCTGATCCAGAGGGCGGGCTCGGCGAGCGCTCCAACATGCTCCAGTCCGACCTGGAAATGATCCGGGTTTATGAGGATTTGATCGATATCCTCATCAGCAAACGGATTGTCGTCCTGACTGATTTCCCCACCAAGGCCCAGGAAAAGCTGGTGCGGCGCAAGCGGCTGCGCAGCTCGCTCAGCTCGCTGACCGAAGTGCTGGCGCCGGAGGACGATGACGGCGAGGAGGAGGTGCTGCCCTAGGGCCCGAGCGCGGCTCCAAGGACGACAAGGGCCGCTGGATCAGCGGCCTTTTGGCTGCTCGGACAGGCGGATCTCGTCAGACGTGATGCTGCAGTTCGACCGACAGACCAGGCGCATAGAACAGCTTGGTGCCGTCCTCGAACACCCAGTAATTGAAGCCGCCGACCTGCAGGCCACCCTCCGTCAGGTGATCCTGCGCGACACCGGATTCGAGCAGCCTGAGCTCGGTCACGATCTGCAGCTGAGGATCATCCCCGCCATTCACGATGACGATTTCGCCGTTCGAATCCGGGAGCAATTCGCCCAGCGTCAGAGTCACGGTCTGGTCCAGCGAACTGGTCAGCCCGCCGCCTTCGACCGCTCCGAAATCAAGGTCTGCCACCGCCTGCGTCCCGTCAGGCATCGGCAGTTCTGTCCCGTCGTCCACAATCATGTCCCTCGGATCAATGGTCATCCGGCGATTGCCCTCTTATTCCCCAATTACAATTTAGTTCAGATTTAAGCTAACCGCAATCATTCACCCCACACTGGGGTCTGCGGAATGGGCGAATACGACGATCTTCTTGATCTTAAAACAAGATACCGATCAATGGGTTCCTAATAATCGAGCTGCCGCGGCGGCGCAATTTCGGAGAGTTTCGCTTCGATAGCGGATTTTTGCGGCAAGCTGGTTTGCGCGCCGCGGGTCAGACAGGACAGGCCGCCGGCGACCGAAGCGTGGTGCAGGGCCTCCGGCAGCTCTGCTCCGACAGCAATGGCCGCGGCGAACGCTCCGACAAAAGCATCTCCCGCCGCCGTGGTATCGATCGGCGAGAGATCCATCGCGCCCACCTGCCAGGACAGCTTGGGCTCGAAGGCGAGCGCACCCTCGCCGCCCAGAGTCACGATACAGGTGATGTCCGCGGCGCCGGCGATGGCCGCGGCCGCCGTGCGCGCTTCCAACCGCCCGAGCCCGAGGCCGGCGGCGACCGCCACCGCTTCCGTCTCGTTCACGATGAGCCAGTCCAGAGCGGCGAGCGCGATCCCCGGGATCGGCCCCGCTGGCGCGGCATTCAGCAGGATCTTTGCGCCGCGCGCCGAGGCCCGAGCCACCAGGGCCCAGTTCTGCGCCGGCCAGACCTCCATCTGCATCAGCACGACGGTCTCAGGCGTCAGCCACTCATCCGGCACTTGGCGCTCGAGCGCGGTGGCGTTGGCGCCGGTTGCGAGCACGATCTGGTTCTGCCCACTGGAATCCACGCAGATCAGCGCGCAGCCGGTCGGATGCTCGTCGCGCTCGACCCGGGTGATATCGACGCCGCCGGCGCGCAGCTCCGACAGCGCGACGTCGGCAAAGCCGTCGCGGCCGACCTTGCCCACCATCGCAACCTTGCCGCCGGCGCGTGCCGCCGCCAGCGCCTGGTTGGCGCCCTTGCCGCCCGGCACCATCTGATAGCCCGGTCCGAGCACGGTCTCGCCCGGCTCCGGCAGATGCGTGACGGGCACGGTCAGGTCGACATTGAGCGAGCCGAAGACGACGATCACGACGGGTTCCCTCTAGTTCCGCCAGCGCAGGACAAGATCCGCGCAACCCTCCCGGCTGGGCACCGCGCACTCGATGCCGCCGGCACGCGCGGCCCCGCATGGCAACGCCTTGCCATCATAGCTGGCTTCGATCATCCGGTCGATTGAGGCGCCCGGAATGCGGACGCGGCCGCCGCCGGTGGACAAGCAGGACAAGGCATCCTCCGCGATCGCCACGCGCCACAAAGTCCCCGGCATGTCGGTCGCAGCGATCTCGATCCCATCGCGATGCAGCGTGACCCAGCCATCGGCGGCCGCGATCTTGATGTCGTGCCCGCCGACGCGCAGCGGGCCCAGGCTCCATGTGCCGGGCTTGAGCTCGATCTCCCAGCCCGCCCACGGCGTCAGGCGCGAGATGTCGAGGGTCGCGATCAGCGGCATCAGCCCGCCCCAGCCGTAGAACAAATCGGTGTCCGGCTGGTCGTCGGCAAGGCCGCTCTCGGCATTGAAGTTCTCCGGGCACTGGCCCTTGCGCCACGCCCGCTCGAACAGGCGGAAGCTGTCGGACGCCAGCCGTTCCGCCGCCGCGCGTTGGTCGGCCCGGCGCAAGCCGAGATAGGTCAGCAGGTTGAGCGGCGGCCAGATCCGCCCGCGCCAGTAGACGTTGTCAGAATACGCGGGATCGTCGCGCGTCACCGACGGCAGGCGCCAGAAGCCGCCGAACTTTCGCGGATCGTCGAGCCAACGCAGCAGATGCCGGGTCTGCTCCGGTGTCGCAATACCGGCCAGCAGCGGATAGAAGCTGGTCGGCGCGATCGACCGCACGAATTTGCCGCTCCACAGGCGGTTGGCGAATACCTTGCGCTCGTCGTCCCACAGGCGGTCGCGCACCTTGGCGGCCAGCGCGCCGCCGCGCTGGCGCAGGCGCTGCGCTGTCGCCGTATCGCCCCGCTGCTCTGCCCAGTGGCTGAGGATCTCGGCATCCAGCACCAGCAGCGAGTTCAAGCCGACATCGGCTGCCGTCAGCATGCCGCTGGCTCGATCGAGATCCGCCTCATCATGGATCGGAGAATTGTCCATCGAGGACTCATCGCGCGCACCGAGCTTGGTGCCGCGATAGAGGCCGCTGCCGACGCCGGGCGACGTGCCCCACCCCATCAGGCCATTGCCGTCGCGGAGGCGGAACCACCAGTCGTGGTTGGCGAGCAAAGTGTCGTAGGCGAGGTCGACGATGGAAGGATCACCGCTGTGCGCCGCGATCATCCAGGTGGCGAGGCTACCGATCGGCGGCTGCGAGCGGTCGACCCAGCTGTCCCGCCCTGTCATCAGGCAGGGAAGATTGCCGGCCGGTTGCGCCACGCTGATCAGCGCCTCCAGGTTCTCCACGGCGATGTCGCGGTCGAATAAGGCCGCCATCCAGGCGTGATAGAAGATGTCATCCAGCCAGAGCCCGAAGCCGCCGAACTTCTGCGCCACCCAGGCCCGCGACAGCGAGGTGTAGGGCCGCTTGTTGATTGCATCCCACACCGAGTTCCAGCCGACCACGTCGCGCACGGCATCGAGCGCCTGGCTTCCCTGCCCCACCTGGAGCCTTGGCACGTCCGCCGGTGCGGCAGCGAGGGCACGGCGCGCCTTCGCCGCCGCCTCGTCGCGGCTGGCGCCGAACGCGATGGCTAGCGCAAGGCGCGGCATCTCCTCGAAATTGTAGCGTAAGCAGGGGAAGCGACCCCGAGTGCCGCGCGAGCCCAGATAGAAATAGCCCTGCTGCTCGAACTCAGCTCGCAGCGCGGCAAGATCGGCATGGAACGTCGCCAGCAGCGCCGGCGCTTCCTCCGCCAGCACGACGGCGCCATGGCGCGGATGCGTGGCACTCAGTTCGCCGGACTTTTCGTCGTAGCGCCATTCGATCGCGGGTTCGTTCGGGTCCGGTTGCCAGCGCAGCGTCCAGCACAGCCAGAAGCGCAGGCCCCACTCACCCAGCTTGACCGAGGCCCAGCTGAGGCGCAGCGCGTCCGCCTCCGGCTGGCTGTAGCGGAGGTCGAGCTCCGTGCCGGCGTGCGACAGGCGCAGCGCGATCTGCTCGCCCCGCACCGATCGGGCGCCATAACGAACGCCGCCGCCCTGCGCCGGGAAATCGGTGAAGGCGTTCTTGCTGGAAGCATAAGCGACCGGCGTCAGCACGAGGCCGCGCGGCAGCTGGCTCATCTGCGCCGGCCATTCGCTGGCCCAGCTGTTCCAGCCGCGCCCGGCCGCCTGCAACTTGGCAAGACCGTCGGTCATTGCCAGGCCGCCAGGATCTGATCCACGTTCGCCACCTCGATCTGCTCGTCGAACCGGTCATGCAGGATGTCGAGCGCCTTGGCATGGCAGGACAGCGACGAGCTGGTCAGCGCGTCGCGCGCGAGGATGACGCGCAGGCCCGCTTCCATCGCCTCGATCGCGGTCGCCAGCACGCAGACGTCGGTCTCAACACCGGTCAGGATCACGTCGCGCGCGGCGATCGCAGCGGCGCGGATGTCGTCGCTCGCCAGCGCCGAATAGCCCGGCTTGTCGCCGACCCGCTTGGCCCATGGCTGCAGCTCGTGAATCACGTCGATCTGCACGGCGTCGATCTGGTCCAGAGTCACGCTGTGCCAGCGGCGATAGTAGCGCTGCCACATGCCTTCCGCCTTGTCGGCATGCTGCGCCGGAATGAACCGGCTGAAATAGGCATTCTCGGGCTTCGCCTTCAGCAGGCGCTGGATCGGCGGAACGATGCCGGTCAGGGCCTGCGTGCCCCACTCGGGGTGGGAGCGGAACAGCTCCTGCATGTCGACGACGATGTGCAGCGCGGTGGGCGGGATCGGGCCGAACAGACGATTCACGGCGTGACCTGTACAAGATGATCGGGAGACCAGGAGAGAACGACCTCGCTGCCCGGCGCGACCGTTCCTTGAGCCAGATTCTGCCGGAACAGCGTCATAACCTGCTCACCGATTGCGATGCGATAGGTTGTGCTGTTGCCGGAGAACACCACGTCCAGCACCTTGCCGCGCAGCGCGTTGACGCCGGCCTGGCCGCCGGTCGAGAGCGTGATCTTCTCCGGCCGCAAGGCCAGCAACACGGTCTGTCCCACCTGCCCGCTCGCCACCCGGCCCGACACTTCGCCGCCGAGGTCCAACGCGATGCGCGCGAGGCCGCCCGTTTCCATCGCGGTCACGCGGCCCTGCAGGAAGTTGGCTTCGCCCAGGAAACCGGCGGCAAACCTGGTCACTGGCCGTTCATAGACCGCCATCGGCGCGCCTTCCTGGATGATGCGGCCGGAATCGAAGATCGCGATGCGGTCGGAGAGAGTCAGCGCTTCCTCCTGGTCGTGGGTCACGAAAATGGTGGTGATGCCGACCTGGCGCTGGATGCGGCGCAGCTCCACCTGCATTTCCTGGCGCAGATGCTTGTCGAGCGCGCCGAGCGGCTCGTCGAGCAGCAGCACCTTCGGCCGCGTCACCAGCGCCCGCGCCAGGGCAACGCGCTGCTGCTGCCCGCCCGACAGCTGCTTCGGCTTGCGCAGCTCGAGACCGCCGAGGCGCACCATCGCCAGCGCTTCCTTCACGCGCTGCGCCACTTCCTCGCGCGGCCGGCCGCGCACCTCCAGGCCGAACGCCACGTTTTCCGCCACCGACATGTGCGGGAACAGCGCGTAGTTCTGGAACATCATGCCGATGTTGCGGGCGTGGACCGGCACGCCGCCGACATCCTGTCCGTCGATCAGCACCTGGCCGCGATCCAGCGTGACGAAGCCGGCGATCGCGCGCAGCAAGGTCGTCTTGCCGCTGCCGCTCGGCCCCAGCAGCCCGAAGAATTCGCCGTCGCGGAAGGTCATGGTGACGCCGTCCAGCGCCGCCACCGTGTCGTACCTCTTCACCGCGTCGGTGACGGCAACGACGCTCATCGCTCACCGCCGAAGCGATAGAAGCGCGCGGTCAACAAGAGGGCGCCCATGGACACCAGGATGATGATGGTCGAAATGGCATTGATCTCCGGCGTGAAGCCCTTGCGGATGGCGCCGTAGATCTCCACTGGCAGGGTGGTGACGCCCGGCGGCGCCAGGAAATAGGAGATGACGAACTGGTCGAACGAGACCGCGAAGGCGAACAGCGCTCCGCCCATCACGCCCGGCGCCAGCAACGGCGCGGTCACCCGCCGGAATGTCTGGAACGGCGTCGCGCCGAGGGTCGCCGCCGCCTCCTCCACCGTGCGCGGGAAGGTCGCCAGGCGCGCGCCGACAACCACGATCACGTAGGGCAGCGACAAGGCGACGTGCCCCAGCAGGATCGCGAACAGGCCGCGCTTGATGTCGATCCAGTAGAAGAACACCAGCATGGCGGTGCCGATCACCAGCCAGGGAATCGCCACCGGCGGGAACAGCAGC
>DATFDU010000252.1:0-11925 GCA_035251915.1 Dongiaceae bacterium
TGCTCTCCGGATGGAACTGCACGCCGGCGAGCGGCAGGCTCTTGTGCTGCAGGCCCATGACGATACCGTCCTCGGTCTCGGCCGTGATGTCGAGGTCGGCGGGGAAGGTGTCGCGTTCGACCGTCAGCGAATGATAGCGCGTTGCCTCGAACTCGTTCGGCAGCCCGTGGAACACGCTCTTGTTGCCGTGCCTGATGCGGCTGATCTTGCCGTGCATGGGCCTGGGCGCGCGCATCACCTTGCCGCCGAACGCCTGGCCGATCGCCTGATGGCCGAGGCAGACGCCGAGCAGCGGGATCTTGTGGGCGGCGGCCGCCTTCACCAGGTCGAGGCAGATGCCCGCCTTGTCCGGATCGCATGGACCGGGCGACAGGATGATGCCCTGCGGATGCTTGGCCAGCACCTCATCCACCGTGATCTTGTCGTTGCGGTGGACTTCGATCTCGGCCCCCAACTCCCCCAAATAATGGTAAAGGTTGTAGGTGAAGGAGTCGTAGTTATCGATCAGGATGAACATGGTCGTGCAACACCGGTCGCCAGAAGGCCATTTTAAGCTCGGAGCCGAGTGTAGCCGCCCGGGGATGGCGGGAGCAAGATTAGCTGAGTCCCTCCCCCGCGTCGGGGGAGGGGATTTCCACCTATGACAGCGACGGGGCGATCTATCGCCTCCGCCGCCCGGATCGGGCGCTCGGTCTGGCTTTGGCCGATCGCGGCGGCGGTGCTGGCGGCCTGGCCGGTCTGGCGGTCGTTCTTTGCCGAAGTGCCGGACATCGGAACCTCGCCGCTGCGCGGCCAGGTCATCGCTGCGCTCGGCGCCCTGATCCTGGTCGGATTCTGGGTCCCGCGCCATCGGCAGCGGGTGACCGGCTTCCTGTTGCCGCTCCTCGCCATCGGCTTCGCGGTGGTGGTGCTGATCATGGCGGGCGCCAACGGCGATGCGCCGACGGTGGACCTGGCGGCGCTCGCGATCTGCTGGCTGGCCATCGTCTTCCTGTTCGCTGGCGCCGTTCTGCTGGATGGCCAGCGCGCCTTCGCCACGCTGCACGGCGGCGCGGTGCCGCCGGTCGCCATGCTGCTGCGCGCGCACGAGCGGATCGGCTATTGGCTGTTCGGCATCGCGCTCGTCGGCATGACCCTCCTGGACTCAGCGCCGCCGGCATTGCTGCTGGCGGCATTGGCGGCGATGTCGCCCGGCGCCGTGCTGGCCTGGGCGGCCTTGTGCGACACGGCCCGCTCCGTGCTGTCGCGGCGGCGGGTTCATGTCGCGGAGCCGTCGGCGCTGTTTGCGCTGACCGAGCACAAGGCCATCCTGTTCGGCGATTGCTCCATGTTGATCGCCAGCCGGCCCAAGGTCATCAGCATCATGCCGGTCGGCGAGAGCAAGCCGGGTGAGATCGTCGGCATCGCCGCCGCGCTGCTGGAAGCGGACGACAGCGATGTTGCGCGCGGGCTGCAGGACTTCGGCGTTTCCCATCGCCTGCGGCTTCCGCCCATCAAACCTCGGGACGCGGGCGCGCCATCGCTCCATCGCGGGCAATTGCCTGATCGCCGCGTGGTCGAGTTCGGCCCGATCGCGGCGTCGTCCGTCAGCGAGGCGGAGCGGGCGCCGTTTGCCGGACAGCTCGAGCGCGCGACCGAGCTGCATCGACAGGTCCTGGCGCTGACCGAGACTGTGCCGACACCGCGCCTGCTGGGACTGCTGGTTCTGGCGCGGGCTGCGCGGCCTGGCGTGAGCGAAACCGTGCGCATCCTGCGCAAGGCGGGGTTCGCTCTTGCCATGGCGCCCGCGACTATCGATCCGCGCGATCAGGAAGCCTTGGACGGACTGGCGCTGGATGACGCCGCGGATCTGCCATCTTCCGCGGTCGGCGTAGCACGGCCTGGGCAACCGCCGCTCCAGTCCTGCGCGGCGACCATTCACTTCGGCGGCCGTGCGATGGCGGCGCTGCGGGAGGACAGCGAGATCGTGGTCGCGCGCGACGATCCGCGCACCGTCGTCGATCTGCTGCAGTTCGCGCGTGATTTCCGGATGCGGACGCGGGCTGCCATCGTGGTCGCCAACCTGCCTGGAGTCATGCTCCTGGCGGCCGCGCTGGGCCACCTGCCGGCGACGCCGCTGGTCGTCACGGGCGCTGCGCTGGCCGGCATCGTCCTGGCGGTGGTCGGGCCGCAAGCCTTGCGCCTCTCGCCGACCCTCGCTAATGAGGTCGACGAGGAATAGGGGATCCATGGCTCGCAAGACGAGGGCAAGATCGCGCCACAAGGCGCGCCGAGGGAGAAGCAGCCACCTGTCCGCCGCGGGCGCGATCACGCGCACCGGCTGGGGCCGATTCGCGTTCGGCATCCTGATCGGCTTGGCCCTCGGAGTCGGCGGCGCCTTGTACCTGGGCGGCTTCGAGCTTGGCAACAAGGGCGGCGCCAAGGTGACGACCCTCAACGCGTCGCCGGTGCAGAAGGCGACGCAGAAGACCGCCGAGGCCCCGGCCAAGGCGAAGCCCGCGCCACAGGTGGTCGAGCCGCCGCCACCGCCGGCGCACACCAAGCCGTTGGGCGAGGAAGCGAAGATCGCGGCGCAGGCCGGCACCAAGCCGCCATCGCCGGTTCCCCCGGCGCAGGTCGCAACCATCGCGCCGCCGCCGCCGATCGACGCCGGCGCCGGCGCGGCGTGGCTCAAGAACTCGGTCGCGTTCTCCGCCCCGCCGGGCAAGCCGCTGATTGCCGTGGTGCTGGATGATGTCGGCGTTGCGCGCGGCCATGCCGAGCTGGCGATCGATCTGCCCGGCGTCATCACGCTGTCGTTCATGACCTATGCCGACGGCGTCGCCGACATGGCGGCACGCGCCCGCGCCAAGGGACACGAGCTGATGCTGCATGTGCCGATGGAGCCTCTCGGCCATGAGATCGACGCGGGTCCGCACGTCCTGACGGTCGATGCCCCGGAAGGCGAGCTGCTCAAGCGGCTGGCCTGGGGCCTCGAGCGTTTCCCGGGCTATGTCGGGATCAACAACCATATGGGCAGCCGCTTCACCCAGGACGAGCGCGGCATGGGCGTGGTGCTGGCCGAGCTCAAGCGGCGCAACCTCTTGTTCCTGGATTCGCGCACCATCGGCAACACGGTCGGCGACAAGCTGGCGGCGCGCATGGGCGTCGCTCACGTGATGCGCGATGTGTTCCTGGACAACGAGATGGACGAGGCCGCGGTCGTCAAGCAGTTGATGCAGGCGGAGCGGATTGCCGCCAGCAAGGGCCAGGCCATCGCCATCGGCCATCCGCACCCCGCCACCATCGCCGCGATCCGTGCCTGGATGCCGAAGGCCGAAGCGCGCGGCTTCGTCATCGTGCCGCTCTCCGCCGTCGCCAAGCTGCGGCTCGGCGCGTCGGGCTAGGCAGCGCGGCGATTTTCTCTCCCAAATGGGAGAGATCCTCCAACACCGCTGAGTATTTCTGCGCGGATTTGTGCTGACCGTCACAACCCGCCCTCTCGACATCGGCATGCCCGTCACCCACCATCACAATGCGGGTCCGGCGTTGGCTGGAAGCGGACCGACATTCAAATGCGTACTTGAGCGGGGACTTTCGATCGGTGGCCAGCGGCGCGGCGCTGCCGATGCGGACTCGAAGAGGGACTTCATGGTTGACCACAACGGTACTCCCGGCCACGACACGATCGTCGGCGGCGCGTTGAACGACGTCATGTTCGGCCTCGCCGGGAACGACGTGCTGACCGGCCTGGCCAGCACCGACATTCTGGACGGCGGGGCGGGAAATGACTGGCTCGATGGTGGTGTCGAGAACGACCTGATGAAGGGCGGCGCCGGCAACGACACCTTGGTTGGCGGCACCGGCCTGGACGAGATGATCGGCGGCACCGGCAACGACATCTACCATGTCGACGAGCTCGACGACATCGTGACCGAAGCTGCCGCCGGCGGCGTGGATCTGGTGCAGGTTGCCGTCGACAGCTATGAGCTCGCCGCCAATGTGGAGAAGATGACACTGTTCGGCACCGCGGTTCACGGCACCGGCAACGCGCTCGCCAACTACATCACGGGCAGTGGGATCGGGAACTCGCTCGCCGGCCTGGACGGCAACGATACGATCGATGGCGGCGGCGGCGCGGACAACTTGGTGGGCGGCAAGGGCAACGACACCTACTTCGTCGACGACGCCGCCGACAAGGTGTCGGAAGGCGTTGGCCAGGGCAAGGACACGATCTTCGCCAGCAGCGACGTCACGCTTGAGGCCGGTCAGGAGGTGGAGATCATCAAACTCACCGGCAGCGCCGACATCAGCGCGACAGGCAGCGATACGGCCAACATCATCAATGGCAATGCCGGCGCCAACAACCTGAATGGCTCCGGCGGCAACGACACGCTGATCGGCGGCAAGGGCGACGATACATACTTCGTCGACAGCGCGAACGACAAGATCACCGAGGTCGTGGGGCAGGGCTTTGATACAGTGTTCTCGAATGCGGCAAGCTTCACGCTGAGCGCCAATCTCGAGATCGCCTATTTGCAGTCGCTCGCGGGCAACCTGATCGGCAACACGCTGGACAACTCGATCGACGGCAACTCTGCCGGCAACCTGCTCGACGGCAGCAGCGGCAATGACAGCATCGAAGGCCATGGCGGAATAGACACGCTGAAGGGCGGGGCCGGCAATGACAAGCTCGACGGCGGCGCCGGCGACGACCAGATGGCCGGTGGTGCCGGCAACGACGCCTATGATGTCGACAGTTTCAGCGACGTCATCACGGAACTGGCGGGCGGCGGGATCGATCTGGTGCGCACGGCCCTCGCGGGATATGCCCTCGCCGCCAATGTGGAGAGCCTGGAGCTGCAGGGCGTGGCGGACATCACCGGCAACGGCAATACCTTGGCAAACTATCTGACCGGCAATGACGGGAAGAACGGCTTGTTCGGAGATGTCGGCAACGACACGCTGGATGGTGCCGGCGGCGCCGACAATCTGATCGGCGGCAAGGGCGACGACACCTACTTCGTCGACGATGCTGCCGACAAGGTGTCGGAGAATGTCAAGGAAGGCAAGGACACGATCATTGCAAGCGTGTCCTACAACCTTGACAGCCAGGAGGTCGAGGTCCTCAGCTTCACCGGCGATGCGGATCTTTTCGGCGGCGGCAATTCGCTGGCGAACGTCGTCAACGGCAATGCCGGCGACAACAACCTCGGTGGCTGGATCGGCAACGACACGCTGAACGGAGCCGACGGCGATGACCAACTGTTCGGCATCAGCGACAACGATGTGCTGAATGGCGGCGGCGGCAACGACGCCCTCGACGGCGGCGGCGGCAACGACAAGCTGAACGGCAACGACGGCCATGACACGCTCATAGGCGGCAGTGGCAAGGACACCATGGCTGGCGGCAAGGGCGACGACCGGTACACCCTGTCCGACATCGGCGATGTGGTCACGGAGGCGGCCAACCAGGGCCACGACGTGGTCGAATCCAGCCTCGCCAACTATACGTTGACCGCGAATGTCGAGGATCTGTTTTTGGACCCCGGCGCTGTCAACGGCACGGGCAATGCGCTCAACAACCAGGTGGAGGGCAACACCCTCGACAACAAGCTCGACGGCGCCGGCGGCAACGACAGCATCGAGAGCCATTCCGGCCTCGACACGTTGAAGGGCGGGACCGGCGACGATACGCTCGATGGCGGCGGCGGCGACGACAGGATGGAAGGTGGCGCTGGCCATGACGTCTATGACGTCGACAGTTTCGACGACGAGGTCATCGAGCTGGCAGGCGGCGGCACGGATCGGGTGCGCACCTCCCTCAACAACTTCATCCTGGCCGCCAATGTGGAGAACCTGGAGCTGCTTGGCGCAGCCGACATTTCCGGTAACGGCAACAAGCACGCGAACTACCTGACCGGCAACGCCGGACAGAACGGATTGTTCGGCGACGCGGGCAACGACACCTTGGATGGCGGCGAAGGCGGCGACGTTCTGTCCGGCGGGATCGGCGACGACTTCTACCTCATCGACGACGCAGCGGACGTGGTGATCGAGGCCGCGGGCAAGGGCAAGGATACGGTCCAGAGCTCGGTCACGTTCAACTTCAACGACAGCGTCGAGATCGAGACCGTGATCCTCAACTCCGGCTCTTCCATCGGCTCGATCGGCAACAACTTCGCCAACGCCATCAAGATGATCGGCGTCGGGCCTGCGACCATCAACGGCAACGACGGCAACGACACGCTGACCGGCGGCATCGGCCACGACCTCCTGATCGGCGCCAACGGCAACGACGTCATCAGCGGCGGCGGCGGCAATGACCTCCTTCAGGGCGGCGACAACAATGACAAGCTGACCGGCGGTGACGGCGACGACACGCTGCAAGGCGGCGCCGGCAAGGACGCGATGGTCGGCGGCAAGGGCAGCGACACCTATGTCGTGGACATGATCGGTGACACGGTCGCGGAGCTGGCCGGGCAGGGCGATGACACGGTCGAATCATCCCTGGTCAGCTATACGCTGACGGCCAACGTCGAAGTTCTCGTCTTGGGCTCTGGCGCCGTCAACGGCACAGGCAACGCGTCGGAGAATCGCATGTTCGGCAACGGCGCGGACAACAAGATGGACGGCGGAAGCGGTTTCGATCAGCTGTTCGGCGCCGCCGGCAACGACAGCATGCTGGGCGGCCTCGGCGTCGACTACCTGCAGGGCGATGGCGGCAATGACACGCTGAAAGGCGGCGGCGACGTCGACTACCTGAACGGCGGCGCGGGAGCCGACGCGATGTACGGCGAAGCCGGCAAGGACGGGTTCTTGTATCGCATCGCGGCGCCGGGCGAGCTGGCGACGCTCGGTGGCGACACCATCAACGGGTTCCAGACCGGGCAGGACAGGATCGAGCTTTCCGACCTGCTGGATCAGTTCTCGATCAATGCGGTCGATGCCTTCAGCGGAGGCTTCGTGCTGCTGACGAAGATGGGCTCGGATACCCTGGTGCGGTTCGACCAGGATGGATTCGGCGGAACAGGTCCGGTCACGCTGGCGACCGTTGTGGGTGCCAACGTCGCAACCACCGACCTGATGCTCGATGAAGCGTTCATCTTCTGACGCTGGATGACCCGCGCCGTCAGTCCGCCGCCACCGCGCGGCGGCGCAGGCGGCGTTCCTCGCGCGTCACCAGGTGCATGGGGAACTGCAGGTGGATCTCGGAGCCGCGGCCGCTGGTGTTGACCACCGCCAACTGGCCGCCGATCGAATCCATCAGCGCGCGCACGATCATCAGGCTCATGCCGGCGGCCTCGTCGGCGCGCGAGATCATGATCGACCGGTGATCATGGGTGCGGCGCGCCGGCCCGCCGGTGCCGAGCGTGGGGTTGGGGCCGGTGTCGCGGATCGAAAGGTCCAGCCGGCCATCGCCGCCGAAACCGACCGCGAGGATGATGGCGCCGCCGTCGGGCGTGCGCATGGCGGCGTCCTTGATCAGCTCGCGGACGATCTGCCGCATCAACAGCGGCTGCACGCGGATGCCGACGTCGAGTTCCGGCATGCGGATGCCGAAGGTCAGGCGCTTCGCGGCAAAGGTCGCGACCGCCCAGGTGTGCGCCTCGCGCAGCACGGTCGCGACCGAGGTCGGCTGTTCCGCCGGCTTGGCGATCGAGCCCTCGACGCGTGACAGCTCGATGATGTCGCTGATGCGCGCCAGCAGCTGGCGGCCGGCGCCGATAATCTGCTGCGCGGCCTCGCGATAGGCGGTGCGGCCGATCGCGCCATACATTTCGCGCTCGATCATCTCGCCGTAGCCGAGGATGGTGGTCAAGGGCGTGCGCAGGTCGTGGCCCGCCTCGGCCAGGAAGCGCGACTTGTCGGCATTCGCCTGATCGGCATCCATGCGTGCACGCTCGGCCCGCAGCAGCAGGGCCTGCGCCTCCTTGCGCACGGCGTCCTGCGACCGGGCGTGGCGCATCAGGCGCAGCACGGCAATCACCAGGCAGATCGATGTTGCCGCCACCAGGACCAGCACGATCCAATGGAGAAACGTGAGGTCGGCAACCTCGCGCGGCGTGGCTGCGGAGGCGGCTGACAGCGCCGCGGCGACCTCGCCCTGCTGGCGCAGCAGGAGCGGAATGCCGATCACCAGCACCGCGCCCAGCACGCCCGCCGCGGCGAGCGCGATCGCCTGCGTCAGGACCAGCGCACGCGGCCCGGCCAGACCCGGTTTCGGGGCGGGCGGCGCCTGATCAAGCGGCGGCGGAAGCGGTTCGGGCAGCATGGCAACAGGCTATATGGGACGGCGCGGGGAGACAACGAGCGCCTGGCGTCAGGGCGCCACCGGCGGCAGCTCCAAGGTCATGGTGGTGCCGCGGCCGGGCTGGGTCACCACGCGGATCTGGCCGTTGTGCAGCTCGATCAGCGCCTTGGTGATGGCAAGCCCGAGGCCGACGCCGTCCTGGCGCTGCGTGGTCTGGGCGGCGCGGTGGGCGTAGGCCTCGAACAGGTGCGGCAGCACCTCTTCCTCGATGCCGGGGCCGCCGTCCGCCACGCTGATCTTGGCGCCGCCCAGGCTCGACGGCTCGATGCGCACATCCACCGTGCCGCCGGGCGGCGAGAACTTGACCGCGTTCGAGACCAGGTTGATCACCATCTGCGTGACCGCGCGGCTGTCGCAGTTGGCGCTGAGGTCGGCGCCGTTGGCATGGAACTTCAAATTGACCGAACGGCGTTCCGCGATCGGCTGCGCCATGCGGATGCTGCGCTCGATCAGCGGCGATAGCACCTGTCGCTCCAGCTTCAGCGACTGGCGTCCGGCCTCGATCTTCGACATGTCGAGGATGTCGTTGATCAGCGACAGCAGATGCTGGCCGCTGCGCTGGATGTCGTCGACGTACCCCACGTAGCGGTCGTTGCCGAGCGGCCCGAACATCTGATAGCGCAGGATTTCCGCGAAGCCGATGATGGCGTTGAGCGGCGTGCGCAGCTCGTGGCTCATGTTGGCGAGGAAATTGGACTTGGTGCGGTTGGCATCGACCAGCGCCGCGTTGCGGTGCTGCAGCTCCTGCTGTGCGTTGGTGAGGTCGCGGTGCGAGTTGGTGATGTAGTCGGCCATCGCGTTGAACGCCTGGCTCACATCGCCGATATCGTCGGCACGATCGACCGTCGCGCGTGCATCTGTCTTGCCGGCGGCAAACGCGCGCACGGCATCGGCGAGACGACGGATCGGCCCCACGATCTGGCGCTGCACCAGCAGGTGCGTCACTGCGACCACCAGGACGATGGCGAAGGCGGCGGTGAGGCCGAACAGCAGCAGGGCCTTGGAAGCGCTGCCGGTGATGCTCGCGATCGGCGTCACCACGTAGTAGCGCCAGCCGGTCTCGGGCAGCGTGCGCATCAGCACCGACACCGCCGCGCCGTCCAGCTCCGCCCGCACTGCCGCGCCGTCCTCGGCGCGCCCGGCGAACGCCGCCTGCAGGTTCTGGATGGTATCGTCGAACGCATTGCGCGCCTCGCCGGTGAGCCGGTTCAGCTGCAACGCGTCCTGCCACTTGCCGGCGATGATGGGATCGCCATCGGCGTCGACCAGGAAATGCTGGGTGCCCGGCAACTGGTCCGGCCCCACCAGCCGCTCCACCAACGCGCCGACAAACAGATCGTGTCCGATCGTTCCGATCCAGGCGCCGTTCAGATCGAAGGGACGGACCGCGCTGACGATCCAGGTGCGCAGCACCGGGTCATAGCCGGCGTGGGTCCACCGCAGCGCGCGCTCCGGATTGGTCTTGGGATCGCCGAGGGTGAGCCATTCCGATGCGAGGTAGTTGTTGCCCGTGGCGGCGCGATAGATGAAGTCCGGATCGCGTGGCATGTAGATGACGGCGGTGAGATCGCGCGTCAGCAGCCACATGGAATCCAAAGGCGGCACGACGGCGCCGGCATAGATCGTCATCAGGCGCTGTGCCCGGGCATGGAGCCGATAGACCTCGTCGGTGGTCGGAGCGTCCGGATGGAACAGGACGCCGGCCTGAGTCTGCCCGTTGAACTCCTTTCGGCGGGAGACCAGCATGCCGGCATTGTTGGGCTCCAGCACCGAGCGGAAGCGCGAGACTTCTTCGTCGCTGCCACCGAAGGCAAGGCGGTCGCGCAGCATCAGATCGAAACGGGCGAGGCTCGTATCGGCGAGGCGCAAGGTGTAGTTCAGCCCCAGCACGCGCCGGTCGGCCGACGTTGCGGCGAACTGCTCCGCCTCCGCGATGGCCGCGTCGCGCGTGAAGAAATAGAAGACCAGGGCGGCCGGCGCGGCCACGGCGATCACGCTGGCCGCCAGAATCGCGAGCATGCGCTGGGACAGGGACCATGATCTCGCGGGCGGCGGGCGCGTCATGGATTGGCTATCATGGCTAATTGCCCTTTCACGCCAGTGTAACCCGGCCTTTCCATCATGCTGCAAGCAATCGTTTCATGTGGCTCATAGGACTGCCAAAATTCGATGCGTTAACAATTTGTTGCAGAGCGGTTGAAATGGCGAGCGAGTTCAAGCATTCTTCGGCTCAAGGTGGATAAATTGGAATGGTTCTAAATATGAGCAGTCGCGGACTGGCCGCAGCCCGTGAGCAAGGTTTCGCTGATCTGTTGGGCCGCGTCGAGACCGGCGTGACCAACGCGGCGGATGCCTTGGCGCGCCTGCAACAGCCGGACGGCCATTGGGCATTCGAGCTGGAAGCCGACGCCACCATTCCCGCCGAATATGTCCTCCTGCGCCATTTCCTGGGCGAACCGGACGATCCGGTGCTCGAAGCCAAGATCGTGCGCTATCTGTGGTCGATCCAGGGCGAGCATGGCGGCTGGCCGCTGTTCCATGGCGGCGACTTCAACATGTCCGCCAGCGTGAAGGCCTATTATGCCCTCAAGATCTGCGGCGAGCATGTCAACGCGCCAGTCATGAAGCGGGCGCGCGAGGCGATCCTTTCCCGCGGCGGCGCGAAAGAGTCCAACGTCTTCACCCTGGCGCAGCTCGCCCTCTATGGTCAGGTGCCATGGCGCGCGGTCCCGGTGATGCCGGTCGAGATCATGGCGCTGCCGCGCTGGTTCCCGTTCCATCTCGACAAGGTCAGCTATTGGTCGCGCACGGTGATCGTGCCGCTGCTGGTGCTGATGGCGAAGCGGCCGCTGGCGCGCAATCCGCGCAAGGTCGACGTCCGCGAGCTGTTCGTGACCCCGCCGGAGCAGGTCAAGGACTGGTACAACTACAATCGCAAGGGCGCCTGGGCGTCGTTCTTCCGCGGCGTCGATCGCATCCTGCATCGCACGCAGGGCCTGTTCCCGAAGAAGCTGCGCGAGCGCTGCATCGCAGATGCGGTGACGTGGGTGACCGAGCGGCTGAACGGCGAGGACGGTCTTGGCGCGATCTACCCCGCGATGGCCAACTCGGTGATGATGTACGACACGCTCGGCTATCCCGAGGATCATCCCGACCGCGCGACCGCGCGCGGCTCGCTCGAGAAGCTGATGGTCCTCAAGGACGGCATGGCCTATTGCCAGCCGTGCCTGTCGCCGGTGTGGGATACCGCGCTCGCGGCGCATGCGATGATGGAAGCCGGCGGAGAGGCGGCGGAGCGGGTGAAGCCCGCGATGGATTGGCTGAGGGACCGGCAGATCCTGGACGTCTACGGCGACTGGGCGGTCAATGCTCCCGGCGTGCGTCCCGGCGGCTGGGCCTTCCAGTACAACAACGCGTATTATCCGGACGTCGACGACACCGCCGCGGTGGTGCTGATCATGGATCGCACCGACCGCGAGTGCTATCGCGAGAGCATCGACCGCGCGACCGAATGGATCTTCGGCCTGCAGAGCAAGAATGGTGGCTGGGGCGCGTTCGACGCCAACAACGACTACTACTACCTCAACCACATCCCGTTCGCGGATCACGGCGCGCTGCTCGACCCGCCGACC
>DATFDU010000253.1:0-5246 GCA_035251915.1 Dongiaceae bacterium
CAGCAGCAGGCTGGACGCGCCGTCGGCCAGAGTCTCGCGCCGCTGCTCGATGGTCTGCGTCGGCGCAGCCTTGCCGCCGTCGGTCACATCGACCACCCACGATTTGCCGCTTGCCGTCATGCTGATGCCGAGCGGCGAGGCTTCGACGATACGGATGATGGTGACATCGGGGATGTCGATCTTGCTCGCCTTGCCGAGCCGCGCCACGCGCGCATCGTCGAACAACGCGCTGACGTCGTTCGACGGCATGTCGAAGGCGAGCCACAGCGCGCCGTTGCGCCGGAACGCAGCCGCCGCCACCGCTTCCGGCCAGGCGAACATGATCTTGGTGCCGTTTTCCGCCGGCGCGATCCTGATCTGCACGTCGACCGGCGCGCGCGGCGGCAGCGCCGCCTGCTCGATCGCAGGCATCGGCGGCGGCGCGGACTGTGCCGCTCCGGAGGGTTGCTTCTCCGGCTTCGCCGCTTCCTCGGTCTTGGCCGGTTCCTCGGCCGATGGCGTCGGCGCGGCCTGCGGCAACGAGGGCAGACTCTGCAGCGCGAACTCCGGCGCCGGCTGCGGCGGCTCCGCCAACGGCTGCTGCGCGGGCGTTTCCGCTGCAGGTGGCGTCGCGGCCGACGGCGCAGAAGGTGCTGCGGCCGGCGGCTCGGCGATGGTCGCGGGGGCCGTCGGCTCGGGCGCAGGCTCCGGCGCCGCGGGAATCGTCGGGGTGGTGTTGGCCGGTTGCGCGGTATCCGGCTGCGGCTTGGCGGCCGGCTGCGTCTTGTCCGGCAGGCGCAGCGCAGGGGCTGCCGCCGTCTGCTGCGTCGGGCGCATGATGTCCAGCACGACGGTGCGACCGAGGCGGAAGTCGCGCAGCCGCGCGCCCGGCGCCAGCGTCAGGTAGATGCGTGCGATCTCGCCATCGACCGCTTCGATCTGCACCAGCTCCTTCGGCAAGGCCGCGCGCGCCCGCTTGAGATCGATGTTCCCGGGCCGCGTGAATGCAACTTCGATCCGGTCTCCCTCGCGGCTGACGCGATAGCCGATTGTGCTGGGCCAATCGATCGCAACGCGTACGAACGTGCCGTGGTCGCCATGACGCGTCACCACCTTTCTGGGCGTCGATGTAGCGCCAGGCTTGATGATCCGCGGCTCTTCAGGCTTGGGCGCCGCGATGATCTTTGGCGGCTCCGCCTTGGGAGCCTCTGCCTTGGTCGTCTCGGCCTTGGGAGCCTTGGGCGTCTCGACCTTGGGAACCTCCGCCTTTGTTGGCGCTGGGACCTCTGGTGGTTCCGTCTTTGGAGCGGTGCTGTCGGCGGTGCCGGCGCCGGTCTGAAGTTCATCCGCCGGCTTCGCCGCTGCCGGTTCCGCTGGCCACGCGGCCGTGGGGCGCAAGTCGAGGACCAGCTTGCCCTGTTCTTCCCAGCGATCAAGGGTCGCCGGCCGCGTGAGGTCGAGCTCGATCCGCCGCCCTTGTGCGCTCAACGGACCGGCAAGATAGTTTTCGAGATGTTCGAGCGCGCTGCCCAGCTTCACCGACACCGGTTCGGAGAAGATGATGACGAGCTTGCGGCCCTTGATCTCCGCGCTGGTGGTCAGCCGCGCCGCGCGATCGAACACCAGCCGGCCATAGCGCTCATGGCTCCAGCCCCGGGCGTTGATCTCGGTGTCGGCCAGCGCGAACAGCGGCAGACCCGCCAGCACGATTGCCGCGCTGACGCCCGCCAGGAGATGCTGCCGAATGGTTCGGCTCATACACACCCAATTCCATGGTGGCGCCGGGTCCTACCTGAGACTCGGACGGCCGATCAGCGCAGATTACAATAAGGTCCGGCCGCTGTCCCAGCCCCGTCCCGAGTCTATCGGGCGACGACTTGAGCGATCCAGAGTCGCAAAATGCGGTGCCGCAGCCCCCGCCCGGGCGGTGTCAGTCGAAGCTCGCCAGCAGCGCGTCGATGTCGGCCTGCTTGCCGGCGTCGTCCGGCAATTGCGGACCGTTGAGCAGCTTCTCGTCGGAGGACTTCTGCTGCTGCTCCTCGCGCGGGTGGTGCTCGCGATATTTCTGGATCTCGTCGCCGAACGCCGTCACCAGCGCCTCGACCCGGTCCTCGATGTGCTTCAGGGTCTTGACCACCTTGGTGATGCGCTGGCCGGTGATGTCCTGGAAGTTGCAGGATTCGTAGACCTGCGTGACCGCGTTCGTCACCTGCTCCGCGATCTCCGCCGGCATCTGCGGCGTCAGGCCCTCGAGCAGCTCCATCGCCTGCAGGATGCCGTTGGTGGCCTCTTCGGTCGAGCCCACGATGGCGTCGAGCTCGTCGGTCGCCTTCGGCAGATGCTCCGAGGTGATGTCGTCGGGCCGCAGCGCCGCGATCTCGCGCTTCGCCGCGAGGATGTATTTCGCGAGGCCTTCGAGCTCCGAGTAGACCTTCAGGTTGACCTCCGAGAGATCGCCTTCGAGGGACTGCAGCATCTCGCTCACCACTTCCGCCACGTCTTCCCGGCTCGGGGAGCGGCTCTGCGCCTGCAGCTCGGTCAACCGCGCATTCAGCTCCGGCGGCATGCCGGCATCGCTGGACTTCGCAATCTTGGACATCGCTGTCACCGACGCTTAGAAGTTGCCGAGGACGGAGGACAGCTTGGTCTTCAGGGTTGCTGCGTTGAACGGCTTCACGATGTAGTTGTTGACGCCCGCTTCCTTGGCCGCGACCACGTTCTCGGTCTTGCTCTCGGCGGTGATCATGATGAAGGGCAGGCTCTTGAGCTTGGAATCGGCGCGCACTTCGCGCAGCAGCTGGATGCCGGTCATCGGCTCCATATTCCAGTCGGAGATTACCAGCCCGTAGTCCTTGTCGCGCAGCTTCTGCAGCGCCATGGAGCCGTCGGTCGCCTCGTCGACATTGTTGAAGCCAAGCTGCTTCAGCAGATTGCGGATGATCCGCAGCATCGTCTTGTAGTCATCGACGATGAGGATATTCATGTTCATGTCGACTGACATGGTACTGGTTCCTTTGCTGTGCTCCGGGCCCGCGATCCAGCCGCCGGCGCATCGAATTTTACGCTTAAATGAGTAGCTGACGAACAGTTAAGCGGCGGTTAAACAAGGGTATTCCGATCAGCGTGCATCATTCGGGCATCGGCAGCTGGCGGCGCTGCGCCAGCTCGAAGGTGATCTCCTTCGCCCGCGTCGGCGTCACCAGCGCCAGGATCGGCGCGACCTTGCGCTCGTTCATCCTGTCGACGACGTCCAGAAGGACATCCATATCCATTTCCTCGAACACCTTGGCGGCCGCCTTGGGCTTCATGTTCTCGTACATCTTGACCAGGCTCTTGAGGTCTGCCTCTTCCTGCTCGCTGCGGGCCTTGAGCAGATCCTCGACAGTGGCCTGAATCGCCTTCAGCTCCGCCAGCCTCTGTTCCATGCGCTGCTCGGCGGCCAGGATCAGGGCTTCGCGCTCATCCAGCTGACGCGCCCGCAGGTCCAGTTCCTCGCGGCGCTTGGCCAACTGCTGAAGGACATCGACTTCCTCGTCGGTATAGGCGTACGGATCGTCGACCTCGGGCTCCTGCGCCGCTTCGGCCGCAGCCGCAGCTTCTTCCTCGCTCATCGGCTGCTCGGTGATCGCCGGCTCGCCAGCCGGCACCTCCGGTGTCGTGGCCGCCTGCTGGCCGGCGGCCTCCGCCGGAGCAGGCTGTTCGGCAACCGCCGGCGTGGCCGATTGCTCGGCGGGCTTGGCTTCGCCCACCGCGGACGCCGCCTGCTCCTCGCCCTGGGCCAGGGTCTGGCTGCCGATCGAGACATCGAATGCATTCCAGACCGAGCCGACCTTGACGGTCATCATGCCGACCAGGGCAAACATCAGGAGCGGAAGGAGGCGCAGGCGCATGACCGACCTCACCTAAGACCTGAGAGTGCGCTGAGGCTGGCGACCTTGCGGTCGTCCTCTTCTTCGGGAAGCTCGACCGCCGGCGCGTGCTGCACCACGGCGACCGGCGCAGGTGCGCTGGCCGCGGCGATGTGCCGGCCCTTGGCGATCGCGGCTTCCAGGCGATTGGCGGCGCTTTCCGCGCGCTCGGTCAGCAGCTTCAGGTCGTCGCCGAGCTTGCCGAACTCCGATGTCAGCGCTTGCGTGCGCTCGACCCGCGCCTGCAGGTCGCGCCCGGCGACCTCCGCCGTCGCCTTGAACTGATGGAGATGACTGGCCGCCTGGTCGGTGGACTTGGTCAGGTCGGCAATCAGCTTCTCGAACTCGCCGCGGCTTTCGCGGATCGCGGCGACCTGCTTGCTGAAACGCCGGACGTAGATGAGGGTCGCGATCAGGAGAATCGCCACCACGCCGTCGGCGAGGAGAGTCCAGGACATTGTGTCAAATTCCCCGATTACTCTAGAGCTTCATCAGGCGGTCCTGGATCTGGACCGCGATGTGACCGCCGCGCCGACCCATGGTGCCGCGAAACAATTGCACGGTGCCGCAGCGCAGCTCGACCGGCGAATTCGGCGTGCATTCGAGTTCCAGGCGCGAGCCGGGCTCCCAGCTCAGCACCTGGCCGAGGGACATGCTGAATTCGTCGAGCACCGCGTCGATCGGAACCTCGGTCTGCCAGAGCTCGCCGGACAGATGGGTTTCCCAGATCGAATCGCGGCCGAACTTCTCGCCCATGAACATCTGCAGCAGCAGCTCGCGCACCGGCTCCAGGGTCGCGTAGGGCAACAGCAGCTCGAGCCGTCCGCCGCGGTCTTCCATGTCGACGCGCAGGCGCGCCAGCACGGCGGCATTGGCCGGGCGAGCGATGGCGGCGAAGCGCGGATTGGTCTCCAGGCGCTCGAACCGGAAGGTGACGGGCGAGAGCGGGTCGAAGGTCGAGGTCAGGTCGTTCAGCACCACGCCGATCAGGCGCTCCACCAGGTTGCGCTCGATCGTGGTGTATGGCCGGCCCTCGATGCGCATCGCGGCGGTGCCGCGGCGGCCACCGAGCAGCACATCGACGATCGAATAGGTGAGCGAGCTGTCGACCATCAGGAGGCCGAAATTGTCCCACTCCTCCGCCTTGAACACGCCGAGCATGGCGGGCAGCGGAATGGAGTTGAGATAGTCGCCGAACCGGATGGCGGTGATGCTGTCGAGAGAGACTTCGACGTTGTCCGAGGTGAAGTTGCGCAGCGAGGTGGAGAGCATGCGCACCAGGCGGTCGAACACGATCTCCAGCATCGGGAGGCGTTCGTAGCTGACCAGCGCGCTGTTGATGATCGCCTGGATGCCGGA
>DATFDU010000254.1:0-16297 GCA_035251915.1 Dongiaceae bacterium
CCGCCGGACCTTCTGGCGCATGGCCCTGCCGGCGCTGCGCAAGAAGCAGATCGAGGAACTGATCCACATCGCACTGGTTTCGCACCACCTCATCACCTATGCGCGCGAATGCGAGGAAGGCCGGCAGATGGCGTCCAACTATGCCGCGCGTCCGGCGACCGCACGACAGGCGGCCGCCCAATAGGCCGGCTTCCGCTCGCTTGTTTGGCCCGGAAGCGGGCGCTAAGCTCACCCAGGGGGCATCATCCTGCCGGCGAAAGCGCGGGCTGAAACGCGCGCGCAGGCAGAATCCGGATCGTTGCGCGTGCCTCTCGCCGTTCAGAGAAGGGGCTTGCCATGACCGCCTCCCACGTTCCCGCCGTCAGCGAACCGGCCGATCAGCGGCCGGTCACCTATTTCGGGCCGGACTTCCCGTTTGCGTTCGACGATTGGATCAAGCATCCGGCGGGCCTCGGCAAGCTGCCGGCGGACAGGCTCGGCGCCGAGGTCGCGGTCGTTGGCGCCGGCGCGGCCGGCATGGTGGCGGCGTTCGAGCTGATGAAGCTGGGGCTGAAGCCGGTCATCTACGAGGCGGCGCGGATCGGCGGGCGGCTGCGCTCCGTTCCCTTCGAGGGCGCGGAAGGCATCGTCGCGGAGCTCGGCGGCATGCGCTTTCCCACCTGCTCCACCGCATTCTTCCATTACCTGGACCAGGTCGGGCTGGAGCACACGCCGTTTCCCAATCCATTGACGGGCGCGTCGCACAGCACGGTGGTCGACCTTGCCGGCCAGCCGCTCTATGCCGAGAAGCTGGAGGACCTGCCGAAGATCTTCCATGAAGTTGCGGCGGCCTGGGCCGAGGCGCTGGAGCATGGCGCGCAGTTCAGCGCCATGCAGGCGGCGATCCGCGCGCGCGACGTGCGGCGCATCAAGGAGATCTGGAACCGCCTGATCCCGATCTGGGACGACCGCACCTTCTACGGCTTCATCGCCACGTCCGACGCCTTCATGCGGCGGTCGTTCCGGCACCTGGAGATCTTCGGTCAGGTCGGGTTCGGCACCGGCGGTTGGGACACCGACTTCCCCAACTCGATGCTGGAGATCCTGCGCGTCGTCTACACCAACTGCGATGAGGACCAGCGCCTGGTCACCGGCGGCGTCGAGCAGATGCCGCGGCGGCTGTGGAAGATGCAGCCCGACAAGATGGCGCACTGGCCGCGCGGCACATCGCTGGAGACCCTGCATGCCGGCGCGCCGCGGCCGGGGGTCGTCCGCATCGCACCCGCATCCGGCGGCGGCTTCGCCATCACCGACCGCTGGGGCGCGACCAAGGAGTTCCCCGCTGTGCTGGTCACCTGCCAGTCGTGGCTGCTCACCACCCATATCGAGGTCGACGAGCGGCTGTTCTCCCAGAAGCATTGGATGGCGCTCGACCGCACGCGCTACATGCAGTCGGCCAAGACCTTCGTGATGGTCGACCGGCCGTTCTGGAAGGACAAGGATCCCAGGACCGGCCGCGATGTCATGAGCATGACCCTGAGCGACCGGCTGACCCGCGGCACCTACCTGTTCGACAACGGGCCGGACAAGCCGGGCGTCATCTGCCTCTCCTATTCCTGGATGGGCGATGCGCTGAAGCTGCTGCCGCTGCCGGTGGAGAAGCGCGTGAAGCTGATGCTGAACGCGCTGAAGCAGGTCTACCCTGACGTCGACATCGCCGGCCACATCATCGGCGATCCGATCACCGTCTCCTGGGAGTCCGACCCCAACTTCCTCGGCGCGTTCAAGGGCGCCCTGCCCGGCCACTACCGCTATAACCACCGGATGTACTGCCACTTCGTCCAGGACGGCCTGCCGCCGCAGGAGCGCGGCATCTTCATCGCGGGCGATGACGTGTCCTGGACCCCGGGCTGGGTCGAGGGCGCGGTGACCACCGGGCTCAACGCCGTCTGGGGCATCCTCAAGCACCTTGGCGGCGAGACGCCGAAAGAGAACCCGGGCCCCGGCGATCGGTTCGAAGAGCTGAAGCCGATGGCGCTGCCGGATTAACCAAGCGCCGAAACTGCGACCTTGCGTCGCGATTCGGGATAGGTCGCAGCGATCACACACTATTGTCCCAAGGGGCACGGGTTTGACCCTTGATCTTCGGCCGATCGCACCCGAGATTGCCGCCCATCTGCGGATGTGCCAGTGGCCTTTTTCGGGTTCCGATGGAACGGCTGAAGCTGCCGGGCGTTCTGGTCTGCGGACGCCAAATAAACGCTGGCAACGCGCGTCTCGGAACCGAAACATTATGCGTCTTTCGAACTGGATGATCGGCCTGGTCGTGGCGGTGTTGTTTGCCGGCACCTGGGTGTTGCTGAATCGCCCGGTCGAGCACGATCCGTGGACGCAGGACGTCTCCGGCCTCACCTACACCCCGCATCGTCAGGGAGCGAACCCGGCCACCGGCAAGGAACCAACCCTGGCCCAGGTGCGAGGGGACCTGTCGCTGATGGCAGGCCTCACCAGCCAGATCCGCACCTATTCCACCGTAGGCGCCAATTACGGCGTGCCGACCATGGCCGACAAGATGGGCCTGCGCGTGATGGCCGGCGCCTGGATCGACGTTGACCCCAAGAAGAACCGCCGGGAGATCGACAATCTGGTGGAACTGGCCAGGAACAACGGCAGCGTCAGCCGGGTCACGGTCGGCAACGAAGCGATCTTCAAGAACCTCGTCACGGTTGATGAACTCATCCGCTACATCCGCGAAGTGAAGAGCCGCCTGCCCGACGTCCCGGTCGGAACGTCCGAGCCATTCGACATCTGGCTCAAGAATCCGCGATTGATGAAAGAAGTGGATTTCATCGGGGTTCACATCCTGCCGTTCTGGAACGGCATCCCGGTGGAGGATGCAGTCGATTGGACGCTGGGGAACTACAACGAGGTCGTACGCGTGATGAAGGAGCGCGGGCTCGACAAGCGCGTGGTGCTGAACGAGGTCGGCTGGCCGAGTCAAGGCCTGCAGCGCATGGGTGCGATCGCTTCCCCCGTCAATCAGGGCCTCTATCTGCGCAATTTCGTGCGCGAGGCGAAGAAGCAGGACATCGAGTATTTCATCATCGAAGGTTTTGACCAGCCCTGGAAGGCAGAGTTCGAAGGCGGCGTCGGCGCCTATTGGGGCGTATGGGATGGCCACCGCAACCTGAAGCCGGCTTTGCAAGGCATCCTCGTCAATTATCAGAACTGGCGCTGGCTGGCCGCCGCCATCCTGGTGCTCGGCCTGCCGTTCGTGCTGTGGGTGCTGCGCGCGGAATTGGGCCTGGTCGGACGCGGCCGCTTCTTCCTCGCGCTGCTCGGGCAGAGCGGCGTGATGATCGCGGTCTGGGTCTATGCCACCTATAGCGGGCGCTATCTCACCTGGTTCGACATCGTGGCGCTGGCGATGATCGCGCCGGCGACCGTGCTGCTGCTCGCGATCTTCCTGATCGAGGGCGTGGAGATGGCGGTCAACCTGTGGCTGGGCCAGAGCCGGCGCCGGCGCATTCCGCCGCCGGTGCGCGGCACCTGGAAGCTGCCCAAGGTTTCGATCCACGTGCCGTGCTACAACGAGCCGCCGGGGATGATGATCGAGACCATCCGCGCGCTCGAAAAGCTGGACTATGCGCGCTACGAAGTCCTGATTATCGACAACAACACCAAGGACGACGCGGTGTGGCAGCCGGTCGAGGCCTATGTCGCCTCGCTGGGCCGGCCGAACTTCAAGTTCTTCCACCTGCCGAAATGGCCTGGCTTCAAGGCCGGCGCGCTCAATTACGCGCTGACGCAGACCGATCCTGACGCCGAGATCGTCGCCACCATCGACAGCGACTACAAGGTGCGCCCGGAGTGGCTGAAGGATCTCGTCCCCTATTTTGCCGACCCCGAGGTGGCGCTGATGCAGGCGCCGCAGGACTATCGCGATGCGCACGAGGACCTCTTCAAGCGCATGTGCTTCTGGGAGTATGCCGGTTTCTTCCATCTCGGCATGAAGACGCGCGACGAGAGGAACGCGATCATCCAGCACGGCACCATGGCGCTGATCCGCAAGTCGGCGCTGGAGGAGGTCGGCGGCTGGGGCGAGTGGTGCATTACGGAAGATGCCGAGCTCGGCCTGCGGCTGTTCGAGAACGGGTACCGCGCGGTCTATACCGAGAAGAGCTACGGCAAGGGCCTGATGCCTGACAGCTTCGAGGCCTATCGCAAGCAGCGCTATCGCTGGGCCTACGGCGCCATGACCATTATGAAGGGCCACTGGCGCGACCTGCTGCCGTTCGGCCGCAACAAGCGGCTCAATCCGGCGCAGCGCTACCAGTTCCTCGCCGGCTGGATGCCCTGGATCGCCGACGGGCTGCAGCTGCTGTTCGTCTATCTGGCGATCGCCTGGAGCGTCGGCATGATGTGGATGCCCGACAAGATCGAGCCGCCGCTGACGCTCTATCTCATCGTCACGCTCGGCATGTTCTTCTTCAAGGTCGGCAAGTCGATGTGGCTCTATGCCAGCAAGGTGCCGTGCAGCCTTGCCGACAACCTGGGCGCCGCCTTTGCCGGCCTGTCGCTGTCCTATGCGGTCTCCAAGGCGGTGTGGCGGGGTCTCTTCACCTCCAACCTGCCGTTCCATCGCACTCCCAAGATGGAGAACCAGCCGGCCGTCATCCGCGGCCTGGTGTCGGCGCGCGAGGAGACGGCGATCTTCCTGATGCTGGTGCTATCCGGCGTCGGCGTAATCTGGCAGCGCGGCACGATCGAGCCGACCTCGACCTTGTGGTGCGCGCTGATGCTGGTACAGGCCTTGCCGTTCTTCTCGGCGCTGATCATGTCGATGATCAACGTGCTGCCGATCTTCAAGTGGCATCGCGCCAGCGCGCCGATGCCGGATCTGCCCTCCACCGTTCTGCCCGCAGGCACGCGCGCGGCCGCCGAATGACAACGGGACGCTGACGGAAGATGACGGGGGCTCGGCTCTTCGCCGCGCTGGTCGGCGCTGTTCTCGCGATCCTGGCCGTCACCGGATTCTGGTTGTGGCGCGCAACGCCGGTGCCGATGCCGGATGCGCCGGGTGGCCGTTTCGCCTGCGTTTCCTATACCCCGTTCCGCGGCACCCAGACTCCCTTCGACCGAAGCCTGATCATTCCGCCGCAACAGATCGAGGAAGATCTGATCCGGCTCAAGACCGAGACCGACTGCGTGCGCACCTATGCGGTCGATCAAGGCCTCGACCAGGTGGTGCCGATCGCGGAACGACTAGGGCTCAAGGTCCTGCTCGGTATTTGGATCGGCGTGACCGCGGCCGACAACCAGGCCCAGATCGCCCGCACCATCGAGCTGGCGCGCGCCCATCCGAAAGCCATCAAGGGCATCGTCGTCGGCAACGAAGTTCTGCTGCGCGGGGAACAGCCGGCATCAGCCCTGGAACGCCTGCTCCAGCGGGTGAAAGCGGAAACCGGCCTGCCCGTCACCTATGCCGATGTCTGGGAGTTCTGGCTGCGCCATCCGGAACTGGCCGATGATGTCGACTTCATCACCATCCACATTCTGCCATACTGGGAAGACAACCCGGTGCCGGCCTCGGAAGGTGTCGCGCATATCGATGAGATCCTGCGCAAGGTGCATGCAGAGATGCCGGGCAAGACCATCTATATCGGCGAGACCGGCTATCCTTCCGCCGGCAAGCAGCGCGAGCGCGCGCTGCCCGGCCTGGTCGAGCAGGCCAGCTTCATCCGCGGGTTCCTCGCCTACGCGCACGAGCATGGCCTCGACTACAACATCATCGAGGCGTTCGATCAGCCGTGGAAGCGCGCGCTCGAAGGCACGGTCGGCGGCTACTGGGGGGTGTTCAGCGAAGGCCGCCAACCGAAGTTCCCGCTGACCGGCCCGGTAGAGCGCATGGGCTCGCCCTGGCCGTGGCTCGCCGGAACGATCGCCCTCGGCGTCGTGCTGTGGTGGCCGGCGCGCCGCGCGGCGTCCAGCGCACTTGCAGCCCTGGCGGGGCCAGTGCTGGCCGGCGCCGCTGCGCTCGCGATCACCCTGCACATCGATCACGCGCAGTATGCGACGTGGTATTGGCACGAGCGAGCCCTCGAAGGCGCGCTGGCGCTGCTCTCGGTCCTCGTCGCAATGCTGGCTTTGCCACGCATTCTTGCGGGCAACCGCACGGAGATCGCCACGGCCGACGAGAGCCTCGCCTGGCTGCGGCGTCCATGGTCGCGCCTGCCGGATGCGGCGCTTGCGCTGGGCGCGCTGCAGCTGCTCGCGATCGCTGGCGCGGCGGTAGTCGCCCTGGGCCTCGATTTTGACCAGCGCTATCGCGACTATCCCATCTGGGCCTTCGCCGTGCCCGCAGTCGCCTTTGCGCTGTTGCAGCTGCGCGCGGCCGGAATGGCCGCAGCGCGGCAGATTCCGATTGAACTGTGTTTCGTGACGCTGCTGGCGCTATCGGCGGTTTTCATCGCCCTTAACGAGAACGTCTTCACTCGGCCCGAGATGCGGCAGTCGATCGCGGCGGCGTTCGGGCCAGCCCTGCGCGGCGATATCAGCGGCAACTCCCTGATCTGGTGCCTGATGCTGCTGGCATTCGCCTATCCCTGGTTCGCGCTGCGCCGCGATGCTGCCGCCGCGCGGCCTGCGATCGGATCAAGTTCGATCCATAATTAACGCCCCGTTAACCGCTCGCCTTAAGGATACGGAGAGGATATCGGCGCTACCCTTCGCCGCTGAATTCTCAGGCATTCGCATTCGATCGGAGCGGATTATGGATGGAGCGGCGGCCCACGTCGTAACCTTTGGCACGGTGGCGGCCATCGAAGGTGCCCGCGCCCGCGTCGTGCTGGACATGGCCGAAGACGGCTCCGGTTTCGCCGGTCCGGTGCCGCCGCAGATCGGCCAGGTGGTGCGCGTCGATGTCGGCGAAGCCCGCGTGTTCGGCATCATCATCGGGCTGCGCACCCCCGCCGCCGAGCAGGCCATCATCGGCCCGCCCAACCAGATCATGGACCTCGACCTGATCGGCGAGATCCTCGAGACCGATGCCAATGCCCGGTTCCGCCGCGGCGTCTCCGAATTCCCGCGCCTGGGCGACCGCGTGTCGGCCGCCGGCAGCGACGATCTGCGCAAGATCTTCACCCGCAGCGACCGCGAGGGCGTGCGCGTCGGCTGCGTGCACCAGGACCCGTCGCTGCCCGCCAACATCTTCACCGACGACCTGCTCGGCAAGCACTTCGCCGTGCTCGGCACCACCGGCTCGGGCAAGTCCTGCGCCCTCGCCGCGATCGTGCGCGGCATCCTCAGCAAGCACAAGCACGGCCACGTCCTCATCCTCGATCCGCACAACGAATATGGCGCAGCGTTCGGCGAGCTGGCCGACGTGATCAGCCCCGCCAATCTCGAGCTGCCCTACTGGCTGCTGAACTTCGACGAGATGAAGGAGCTGATCATCGGCGAATCCAGCCGCATGCCGGAAATCGAAGCGGCGATCCTCAACCACGTCATCGTCGAGGCGAAGAAGAAGCTGAACAGCGGCACGCCGGACTTCGCGATCACGGTCGACACCCCGGTGCCGTACCGCCTGTCCGACGTGACGCGCATCATCGACGACCTGATGGGCAAGTACGAACGGCCGCTGGAGCTGGCACCCTACATGCGCATCAAGGACCGCTTCAACGCGTTGCAGGCCGACCGGCGCTATGCCTTCATGTTCCCGGGCCTGATGGTGCGGGACGAGATGACGCGCCTGCTGTCGCGCATTTTCCGCGTCCCGGTGGCCGGCAAGCCGGTCACCATCTTCGACACCTCGGGCGTTCCGACCGAAATTCTGAACGTCGTGGTGTCGATGCTGTGCCGTCTTACCTTCGACTTCGCGTTGTGGAGCGATCGCGCCGTTCCGATCCTGCTGGTCTGCGAAGAGGCGCATCGCTACGCGCCGAGCAACGAGAAGCTGGGCTTCGAGCCGACCAAGCGCGCCATCGCGCGCATCGCGCTCGAAGGCCGTAAATACGGCGTCTCGCTCGGCCTGGTGACGCAGCGCCCCTCGGAGCTGGCGGCCAACATCCTGTCCCAGTGCAACACCATCTTCGCGATGCGCATCACCAACAACAAGGATCGCGAGTATCTGGCGGCCGCGATGCCGGAATCCGGCAGCGGCATGCTGGAGGAGTTGCCGGCCCTGCGCGCCGCCGAAGCGATCGCGATCGGCGAAGGCGTGCCGGTGCCGCTGCGCATCATGTTCGACCCGCTGCCGGACGATTGCCGCCCGCACAGCAACACGGCGCGGTTCAGCGATTCGTGGGATCATGACAACATCCCGGCCGAGTTCCTGACCGAAGTAGTCAGCCGCTGGCGCCGCCAGCGCTAGCGACTATCGCTTCCTCAAGAGCGCCAGCAGCGTTACCACCAGGGCGAGCGCGCCGAGCGTGGTGTTGTAGAGTACCAGCGCCAGCGCGCTGAACAGCAGCGCGATGCCCAGCACCACGCGCAGCAATGCCGGCGGCAGTGGGATGATCAGCACAATCGCGGCGCTGGCGAGCGCAATCCAACCCCAGACCTCGTAATGTTGCCCGAGAAGTAGCCATTCGCGCGGGCGGCACCAGCCCGGCGCATCCGTCTGCCCGCACAGCTGGCCGATCGCTTTCGGCTGGATCACGCCATAGCGCAGCCAGAAGGCAAGGGCGAATCCGATCAGCGGCACGATCGCCCAGCCGAGGCCGCGGCGCAGGGTCCAGCTGTGGGGAACGTCGGTCATGCATTGCCGTTCTATCGGAAACACCGGCACATGCAAGTGTTGGCGGCCATCATAGGTTCCATCGCCCTGGCGTTTCGCACCGACCTCGGCCAACATCCGGTCCTGCCGAAGGGAGTCCCCATGAGAAGAAACCGAACCGTTCCGCGCGGCCAAGTGCATCGCCTGACCCACACCAGCAAGGTGCTGGAAGGCAACCTGCTCGGCGATCCGGCCGAGCGCGAGCTGCATGTCTATACGCCGCACGGCTACCAGGAAGGCGCGCCCCTGCCGCTGCTGGTGGATGTGGTCGGCTTCACCGGATCGGGCCTCGGCCACACCAACTGGAAGGCCTTCACCGAGAACGTGCCGGAGCGGCTGGACCGCCTGATCGGCGAAGGCAAGATGGGCCCGGTGGTGGTCGCCTTTCCCGACTGCTATTCCCGCCTCGGCGGCAACCAGTATATCAACTCCGCCGCCATCGGCCGTTACGAGGACTACCTGATCCAGGAGATCGTCCCCTTCGTCGAGAGCCGGTTTTCAACCGGCGGCGAGGGCAATCGCGGCATCTTCGGCAAGTCGTCGGGCGGCTTCGGCGCCATCACCCATGGCCTGCGGCACGGCGATTTCTGGGCGGCGATCGCGTGCCATTCCGGCGATATGGGGTTCGAGCTCTGTTATCTTTACGATACCCACAAGGTGCTGAACGAGCTCGCCAAGCACGGCCGCTCGATCGAGAAGTTCATGGCGCATTTCGAAGCGACGGGAAAGCCGGCGGACGACGAGATCGCAGTGATCAACATGCTGGCGATGTCCGCCAGCTACGATCCGGATCCGTCCTGCTTCCTCGGCGTTCGGCTGCCGTACGATCTCTATACCGGCGAGCTGATCGCGGAGCGCTGGCAGAACTGGCTGTCCTGGGACCCGGCGCTGTCGGCGGACAAATACGCCGACAACCTGCGGCGGCTGAAGGGCATCTACATCGATTGCGGCGACCGCGACCAGTTCACCCTGCACTATGGCGCACGCCGCCTGCACCGGGCATTGCAGCGGCTGAACATCAAGCATGTCTATGAGGAGTTTTCGGACGACCACACCGCGGTCGATTACCGCATGGACAAGTCGCTGCCGTTCCTGGAGAAGGCGCTGCGCGGCGGCGCCTAGGTGGTGCGACGGCACCTGCGCGAGCTGGCGGGCAACAAGCAATTGTCGCCAAGCGAGATCGTGCAGGCGCCGGAGGGGTTCGCCGGCAATGCGATCGCCGCGATCGCCTCTGGATCCGGATCGGCCGGCGCCCGCGTGCAGACCGTCGTTCGCCGCTAGGGCCTGCGCAGAAGCCGGGATATTTCATCGGCCGCCTGCAAACCGGAAATGATCGCCGCGTCGAACCAGCCCGCGCCTTCTGGTGCGATATCCGAGGATGCGAAGGCAAGCGGGCCCGCGCCACGCCAGGTCGCGGCGGCGACGGCCCGCTCGGCGCCGAGCGGCGTCGCCACCCAAGTGCCGCGCGCGAACGGATCACCGACCCAATCGTGCCAGTCGTACGCCAGCAGCTCGGCCTCCGGAAAGAACCGCGCCACTTCCCGCGCCACCGCGCCCGGCCGCGCCGGATCGAAATTGGCGGCGAGGCCGAACCCCGCGATCAAGGTCGCGCCATCCGCCGCCAGCCGCTCGGAGAACATCCACTCGATGCCGGCCTTGACGCTTTCGCCGCCGCCGGTCGCCAGCACGCCGACCGGAGCGCCCCGCACCTTGGCCCAGATCTTGACCGAAGCGCCGAGATGCCCGATCGACAAAGCCATGGTCTGGGGCGTCGGCAGGCCGGAATCGAAGGCGATGCCGCGCAGCGGATTCAAACCCGTCGCCAGCACTGCCGCTCGGGCCCGCCACTTGGCGCCGCCCTGCCCGGTCGCGATGACCTCCTCGCCGCGATGCTTGATGCGCGCTATGGCCATGTTCATCACCAAGGCCGCGCCCGAGGCGGCGATCATCCGCTCCGCCAGCAGCGAAACGCCGCCTGCCAGCGTGTCGGCCCAGACATCGATCATGCTGTCCGGCGTGCCGTCGCCATAGGCGCAGCTCGACAGGAGTTCCGACGCGGGAACGCGGGCGGGATCGCCGTTGCCGCTCACCGTCCACCAGGCGCGGCACAGATCGCGCAGCGACATCGGCGCCGCGATGCGCTTGAGGTAGTCGTTAAGGCTGATGCCGGTCAAGGGCCGGCCGGCGGCGTCGGCGTTGTGCCCCGCCTTCAACCGCAACGCATCGCCGGTCAGCTGGATCATGCCGCGGTCGAAGGCGGCGCGTTCGGCGGGCGAGGCCGGTGCGTCCCGGTGCAGCGCCCCGTCGCGGAACCAGCGCCGCTCGACGATGGCCGCGCGTGGCCGCAGCGCGATGTGGTGGCGCGTGCAGGCCTCGCGGATATGCGTTTGCCACGGCGTGATCCAGGCGCCGCCGAATTCGAGCGTGTCGTCGGTGTCGGCGAACTTGCGCGCAAAACCGCGCCCGCCGAGGCGGTCGCGCGCCTCCAGCACCGTGACGGTGAAACCGCGCATCGCCAGTGCTTCGGCCGCCGCAGCACCCGCGAGGCCGGCGCCGATGATGAGGATGTCGGTGTCGCTAGCCATGCCGGCGGTTCCACCTTCCCGTCATGGTCGGACTTTGTTGGCGCGTAGGGTCACAGATACCACGCGTGTTCCTGCGGCGAGATCGCGTTGTTGAACTTGGCCAGCTCCGCCGCCTTGGCATCGGCGTAGAGCGCGAGATAGTCGGCGCCGAGATACTCCGGCAGGATCTTCGCCTTGCGCAGCGTGGCGATTGCCTCGTGCCATTGGAACGGCATCCTGCGGTCGATCCTGCCGCTGACGTCGGTGGTGGCCGGCGCGCCGGGATCGATCCTGCGCTCGATGCCGTGCAGCATCCCGGCGAGAATGGCGGCGACCGCGAGATAGGGGTTGGCGTCGGCGCCGGCGATGCGATGCTCGATGCGGCGCGCCTTGGACGAACCGGTCGGCACGCGGAACGCGACCGAGCGGTTGTTGTAGCCCCAGGTCGTGCCCATCGGCACCAGCGAGCCGGGCCGATAGCGGCGGTAGGAGTTGACGTTTGGCGCCAGCAGCGCCATCGCCTCCGCGGTGGTCGCGCCGAGCCCGCCGATCGCATGGCGCAGCAGGGCGGTGCCTTTGTCGCCGCCGTCGTCGAACGCGTTGCGGCCCTTCGCATCCAGCAGGCTGCAATGCACGTGCATGCCGCTGCCGGCGCGATCGAGATAGGGCTTGGCCATGAAGCTGGCCGAGAAGCCGTGCTTCGGCGCCACCGACTTGATGATGCGGCGAAGCAGCACGGCATGATCGCAGGCGCGCAGCGCGTCCGCATCGTGATGCAGGTTGATCTCGAACTGGCCCGGCGAATTCTCCGCGATCGCGGTCGAGGCCGGCACCTGCTGCAGCTTGGCCGCGGCGGCGACGTCGCGCACGAAGTCGGCATAGATGTCGAGCCCGCCGATGCTGTAGAGCTGGCGCGACGAATCCGGCTCGCCGGTGGCGGGCGAGATCGGCGGCAGCGGCTCGCCGAGCGCCCCGCGCTTGCGGTCCATCAGGTAGAATTCCAGCTCCACCGCCACCATCGGCGCGAGCCCGCGCCTGGCGAAGCGCGCGAGCAGCCGCGCCAGCAGCTGGCGCGGATCGACGAGGCAAGGCTGGTTCTTCTGCTCCGGCATGGTGAGCAATACTTGCGCGGTCGGCTCGCTTGCCCACGGCACCGGCGTCAACGTCGCCGCGACCGGAAAGGCATTGCCGTCGGGATCGCCGCGCGCTTCGGAACGGCCGCCGGGATCGAGGTCTTCGCCGGTCACGTCCAGGAAATAGAGGCAGAACGGCAGTTGCACGCCGCTGTCCCAGATCTTGCCGGCCTCGTGCACCGGGAAGCGCTTGCCGCGCGGCACGCCATTCATGTCGGCGAGGAAGGCGTCGACCTGCGTCACCTCGGGATGTGTTCTCAGAAAGCGCGCGAGTTCGCCGCCTGCCCTGCCTGCGTGTGTTTTCCTGCGCGCCATCCTGCCCCTCCCGGCCCGTAGGCACGCTACTGAAGCGCGTGCGGCGGCACAAGCAGCCCGGATTGGCTATACCGCCTGACGCTGGCTGGCGAGGCGCCGTTCCAGCCGGCGCGCCCGCGCCAGCCGGTAGGCGATGACGAAGCGCAGCGAGATGCGGTACCCGAGCCAGCCGAACAAGGCGGCCCACGGAATCGACCCGACCCACATGGCGAAGCCCCATTCCAGCACCACCAGCTTGCCCACTGCGAGCAACCCGTCGATGAAGCCGGTCTCGGCGTCCATGGTGGTGGTGAAGGTCTGGACGAAGGTGTCGTAGCCGCTGAGATCGTCCCAGCGCCCGAGCAGGAATTGCCCGGTCAGGAAGAACCAGTAATAGACCGGCGCCGCGGTGAAGACGTTGGTGGTCCAGGTCCAGGCGACGCCCTGGATCAGGCTGAAGTCCCATTTGAACAGGCGGCGCGCCACCACCCAGGCCGCGAAGGCAATGCCCATCTGCCCGATCGGCGAGGGCAGGCAGGCGCAGACCAGGCCGACCATGACGCCGCGCGCGGTGTGCTCCGGCGAGTGGCGGCTGCGCATGATGGGGACGATCAGGCGGAACCGGACAGCGCGCGCCAGCCGGTGCCACAACCCGGACGGCCGCTGCAACGGTAACCGTTGCGGCGGTTCCTTGATCCTGCTCCTGCCCAATCCAAAGCCCTCGGACGTCAAGCCTTGCCCCCAACATGGTTATGGCGTCGGACCGCCGCAACCGTCAAAGGACAATCGCGGGGCGCGACAGGATGGCTTGATCCCAACTCACGGCAGGGTGGAACTTTCGGCGACTTAACGGCCGACGAATGCCTGATGTAGGATTGCAACAGCGGACTTCGGGGAGAACCGGACATGGGCGCGGAAGCAATCACCAGGCGGCGCGGCGGCACGCAGGGCCGCCATCAGGAACGCGGATCCGTCCCGATCATCCAGCGCCGGCCGGTGACGCGGCACATTCCCAACTATGAATATTTCACCGAGGAAGGGCTGGAGCGCATCCACCAGGCCTCCATGACCATCCTCGAAGAAGTCGGCATCGACTTCCGCGATGCGGTCGCGCTCGAAGCCTGGCGCAAGGCCGGGGCCAAAATCGTCGGCGAGCGCGTGCACATCGACCGCGGCCTGCTGATGGAAATTCTGGCGACCGCGCCGAGCGAGTTCGTGCAGCATGCGCGCAACCCCGAGCGCAGCGTCACGGTCGGCGGACGCAACACCATCTTCGTGCCGACCTACGGCTCGCCATTCGTGCGCGACCTCGACGACAAGCGGCGCTACGGCACGCTCGAGGATCTGCAGAACTTCGTGAAGCTCGCCTACATGACCCCGAACATCCACCATTCCGGCGGCGTGATCTGCGAGCCGGTGGACGTGCCGGTGCCGAAGCGGCATCTCGACATCGTCTACAGCCACATCAAGTATTCCGACAAGCCCTACATGGGCATCGTGACGGCGCCGGAGCGCGCCGAGGACTGCGTGGCGATGGCGCGCCTCCTGTTCGGCGATGCCTTCATCGATCAAGGCAAGACGGTCATGACCTCGATCGTCAACTGCAACTCGCCCATGGTGTGGGACGAAAGCATGTTGTCGGCGCTGCGGGTCTATGCCCGTGCGAATCAAGCCGTGCTGGTGACGCCCTTCATCATGGCGGGCGCCATGGCGCCGGCGAGCGCCGCCGGTGCGATCGCGCAGCTCAACGCCGAGGCACTGGCCGGCATCGCCTACGGCCAGTTGGAGCGGCCGGGATCCCCGATGGTCTATGGCAGCTTCGTCACCACGGTTTCCATGCAATCGGGCGCGCCGATGATGGGCACCGCCGAGCCGGCGATGATGATCTATGCCTGCTGCCAGCTGGCGCGGCGCTACAAGCTGCCGGTCAGGACCGGCGGCATGCTGAACGGGTCGAAGGTCGCCGATGCGCAGGCGGCGTACGAATCGGTTCAGACCATGATCCCGACCCTGATGGCCGGCACCAATTTCGTGATGCATACCGCGGGCTGGCTGGAGGCGGGCCTATCCGCCGGCTATGCCAAGTTCATGATGGACGTCGACCAGCTGGCATCGCTGCAGATCTTCGCCGAGGGACCGGACCTGTCCGACGAGGCGCTGGCGCTCGAGGCAGTGCGCGAAGTGGGGCCTGGTGGCCACTATCTCGGCTGCGCCCACACCCAGCGCAATTTCAAGACCGCCTTCTACACCTCGAACATCGCCGACAACAACAGCTTCGAGCAGTGGGAGGCCGAAGGCGCCCGCGATGCCAACCAGCGCGCAGCCGACCGCGCCCGCAAGGTCCTGCAGCAGTACGAGGCTCCGCCCCTCGACCCGGCGATCGATGAAGCGCTGCGCGACTTCATTGCGCGCAAGAAGGCCGGCCTGCCGGACGCGGTGCGTTGAGGCCACACACTGTGGCCGTTGTGCGCCGGTTGATCTGACAGGCGCTGCGTGACCTCACACCATGTTGCAGCCCTTGCGTGTAGCCGCTTTTCCGCGGACCTCCCAACCGTTGATATCGGCCTGATGAGGGGAACTAAGGGTTGATCCACCGCATTGATGACCATAGGGTGACCGAATGGCTTAGCGGTTCGGCCGAGAATCGCTCCTGAGACAATCTCGATAGCGGGTGCAATGGCTGATCGAAATCTCGAACTCGGCGTGATCGGCAATTGCGCCATCGCCGCGCTGGTGGACCCGCAGGGCACCATCCTGTGGTCGTGCTTTCCCCGGCTGGACGGCGATCCGGTGTTCTGCGCCTTGCTGCATCAGAACGGCCGCGATGGCGCCTTCACCGTCGAGATGAAGGAGACCGCCAACACCACCCAGCGCTATCTCGACAACTCCGCGATCCTGGAAACCCTGGTCACCGACAGCGGCGGCAATACCATCGAGATCACCGATTATTGCCCCCGATTCCTGCGTTTCGGCCGCATGTTCCGGCCGCCGGTCATCATGCGGCGCATCCGCCCGGTCTCTGGCCGCCCGATCGTCACGGTGCGGATCAAGCCGCTGATGGCGAACGGCGCGGTGAAGCCGGAAATCACCCGCGGCAGCAACCATATGCGCTTCGTCGGGCCGCGCAACGTCATCCGCGTCACCACCAACGCGCCGATCACCTATCTGCTGGAGGAGCGCAGCTTCCGCCTCGGTGACGACCTGTGGTTCGTGCTGGGGCCGGATGAGGCGGTGCCCGAGGATGTGCGCGACGTCGGGCGCAACCAGCTGGAGGCGACGCTCGACTGGTGGCAGACCTGGGTGCGCGGCCTCTCCATTCCATTCGAATGGCAGGAGGCGGTCATCCGCTCCGCCATCACCCTCAAGCTGTGCAACTACGAAGAGACCGGCGCGATCGTCGCCGCCCTCACCACCTCGATCCCCGAGGCGCCCAACACCCAGCGCAACTGGGATTACCGCTATTGCTGGATCCGCGATTCCTTTTTCGTGATCCGCGTGCTGAACGCGCTCGGCGTCACGCGCACCATGGAAGACTATATCCGCTTCATCAC
>DATFDU010000255.1:0-3463 GCA_035251915.1 Dongiaceae bacterium
GAAGGCCGCGATCGCGGGCGAGACGCACGAATACACCGACATGTATCCGGGCATGGCGCGCACCGCGCGCGAGGAAGGCTTCGACGAGATCGCCGACTGGTTCGAGACGCTGGCGAAGGCCGAGAAGTCCCACGCCGGCCGCTTCCAGAAGGCGCTCGACACGCTGGGCTGAGATCGCGCTCGCGCGATCCGACGCCCGCGAGGACGGCGCTGCACCTGTGCGCGCCGTCCTCACCCTTCTTCCGTCGACCAGGAACGCTAGGTAGGCCCGATGCGCGAAGGCAGCCTGGAAGCGCCCACTCGGCACGCGCTCGATTGGCGCAACCCGGATTTCTACGACATGGCGAAGATCGAGGCGGAGATGCACCGCGTCTTCGACATCTGCCATACCTGCCGGCGCTGCTTCAACCTGTGCGATTCCTTCCCGCGGCTGTTCGATCTGATCGACGAGTCGGCGACCGGCGAACTGGATGCCGTCAAGCCCGCCGACTACAAGAAAGTGGTCGAGGCCTGCACGCTGTGCGATCTCTGCTTCATGACCAAGTGTCCGTACGTGCCGCCGCACGAATGGGCGCTCGACTTCCCGCATTTGATGTTGCGCTACCGCGCGGCCGAAGTGAAACAAGGCAAGGCCAGCCGGGTCTACAAGCAGCTGACCGAGACCGACCGCAACGGCAAGGCCGCAAGCTTCGCCGCGCCGGTCGTCAACCGCGCGAACGAGGCCAGGCCACTGCGCGTCGTGATGGAGAAGATTGCCGGCATCGATGCCGAGGCCAAGCTGCCGAAATTCTGCGGCCGCACGCTGGTGATGCGCGCGCACGAAGAGCCGGTGACGGTGAATACCGCGGCGCCGGCCCATGGGCGCAGGGCCGTGCTCTATGCCACCTGCTTCTCCAACTACAACAATCCGGAGATCGGCATGGCGGCGCGCAAGGTGCTGGCGCACAACGGCGTCGCGACCGAGGTGGTCTATCCGCGCTGCTGCGGCATGCCGCAGTTCGAGCGCGGCGATGTCGCGCGCGTGGCCGAGCATGCCAAGACGGTGAGCGATGTGCTAGTGCCCTATATCGAGCACGGCTACGACGTCATCGCGCTGGTGCCGTCCTGCGCGCTCATGTTGAAGTTCGAATGGCCGCTGATCCTGCCGGAGGATACCAAGGTCAAGGCCCTGTCCGAGGCGACGTACGACATCTCGGAATATGTGGTGGAGATCGCCGGCCGCGAAGGCCTGGCGCCGGGCCTGAAGCCGCTCGCCGGCGGCGTCGCGCTGCACATCGCCTGCCATGCGCGCGCGCAGAATGTCGGGCAGAAGGCGGCGGAAATGCTGCGCCTCATCCCCGATCCCGACCTGCAGGTGATCGAGCGCTGCTCCGGCCACGGCGGCGCCTGGGGCGTGATGAAGGGCAATTTCGACGTCGCGCTGAAGGTCGGGCGGCCGGTCGCGCGCCAGGCGCTGCAGTCGGGCAAGGCGCATGTCGCCTCCGAGTGCCCGCTGGCTGCCGACCACATCGTGCAGGGCATGACGAGGCTTGCCGACGGCGGCGCTGTGTCGCACGATCCGCAGCATCCGATTCAACTCTTTGCCAAGGCCTACGGGCTGATGTGACGATCATGACCAAGAAAGAGATCACGCCCGCCGACATCCTGCCGCCGGCCGAATATGCCAAGCGCCGCGCCGCCATGCGCGCGGAAATCGTGGTCAAGAAAAAGAACCGCCGGCTGGAGGTCGGGCCGGTCGCGACCTTCTATTTCGAGTGCTACGAGACCATGCTGCAGCAGGTGCAGGAAATGCTGCACATCGAGAAGGGCGGCGCGGCGCAGATCGCCGACGAGCTCTCCGCCTACAATCCGCTGATTCCCAAGGGCCGGGAGCTGGTCGCGACCGTGATGTTCGAGATCGACGACCCAGTGCGGCGCGCGCGCATGCTGGCGCGCCTGGGCGGGATCGAGAACACCATGTTCATCAAGGTCGGCGAGGACAAGGTGAAGGGCGTCGCCGAGCAGGACCAGGACCGCACCAGCGCGGAGGGCAAGGCCTCGTCGGTGCAGTTCGTGCACTTCCCCTTCACGCCTGCGCAGATCGAGACGTTCCGCAAGCCAGGCACCACGGTCATCGTCGGCATGGACCACGAGAACTACGCCCATATGGCCGTGATGCCGGATGCCGTGCGCCGGGAGCTGGCGGGGGATTTCGATTAGGCGCTGCGCGAGCGTGAGGCGACGATCGCCTCAATCCGCGTCGAACACTTCGTCGGGATAAGTGCCCCAGAAATCGTCCCGCCGCAGCCAGCCTTTGTAGCCCTTGACCTCCATGCGGCACCAGTTGTCGGTGCCGCATTCGGCGATCTCGGCGACCACCCCGGGCTGCAGGATGGCGACGGCCTTGGCGCCGCCGGTGGGATCGGTGCGCAGCGTGCGCGCCTCGTCGATGACGAGGGCGCCGCGCTTGCCGGACAGCAGGTTCTGCTGCACCCAGCCGACGGTGCCGTCGCGGTCGCGGACCCGCCGCCAGGTGTCGAACTCCTGGATGATCTCCACCGGCAGGCCCCTGCGCTGGTAGACCCAGAGGATCGGGTAGTCCTTGCCCGGCCCGGCGCGCAGGTTGACCTCGTTGCTGTCGAGCGAGGCGAAGCGCGGCAGCGGCAGGTGCTCCTGCTCCTGAGCCAAGGCGGGCACGAGCCAGAACCAGGCAGCCGCCAAGCCGGCGCCTGCGACCGATCGCGTCATGGCCCTCGTCCACGCCCTGCGGCGCATGATTCCCCGTCCTTCTTCAAGATCTTGAATTGCCTGATAATCCAGCCATCCGCGTTGGGTCAAGACAGGGCGGCTTGTTTCGACAGCGCCGACGGTCCGTTGCTAGACAAATCCGCGTTATTCCTGGTAATCCATCGGCCATCCGCACGGCCGACGAACGGTCGGCTCCGGCCCCACCCGGGCCCAACAGGGGTAGGCTTTCATGTCCTCAAAACCGCTGGTCATCGTCACCCGGAAGCTGCCGGACGCGATCGAGACCCGCATGATGGAGCTGTTCAACGTCAAGCTGAACACCGAGGACGCGCCGCTGACCCAGGCCCAGCTGGTCGAGGCGGTGAAGACCGCCGACGTTCTGGTGCCGACCGTCACCGACAAGATCGATGCCGCGGTGCTTTCCCAGGCCGGGGAGCGGCTGCGCCTGATCGCCTCGTTCGGCACCGGCGTCGACCATATCGACCTCGCCAGCGCCCGGCAGCGCGGCATCACCGTCACCAACACCCCCGGCGTCCTGACCGAGGACACCGCGGACATGACCATGGCCCTGATCCTGGCGGTGGCGCGCCGGGTCAGCGAGGGCGAGCGCCTGATGCGCTCCGGCAAGTGGCAGGGCTGGTCGCCGATGGGCATGCTCGGCCACCGCATCCACGGCAAGCGCCTCGGCATTGTCGGCATGGGACGCATCGGCTCGGCGGTGGCGCGGCGCGCGCGC
>DATFDU010000256.1:0-4568 GCA_035251915.1 Dongiaceae bacterium
CTACCGCCGGGCCGGCAGCATCGAAGTTCGACACGACGAAATAGCCGCGCTGGTCACGGCGCTCCAGCAGGCCGCGCTCGGTGAGCAGGGCCAGCGCCGCCCGCACCGGCGTGCGCGAGACGTGAAAGGCCTCGGTCGCCAGCCGTTCCGGGACATGATCGCCGGGTTTCAGGTCCCGCTGCCGCAGCCATCCCACGATGCGTTCGGCCAGCGCGGACTGCGTCGCATTCCCGCGCGTCGGCAGACGGCGGGCTTTCGAAACGCGGGAGCGGGCGGTCGTGCGGCTGGGCATGCTTTGTATTATCGGGCCTGATTATACATTCTTGGCGCTTGACGTATTTTCTAGCACAAAAATACAATTGCACCAATCAAACGGCCGATCAATCGGCGAGCATCAATGGGAGCGGGAGACTTTTCATGACAAGACTGGTGACGAAGGCCGCCTTGGTGGCGGCCCTGATGTGCGGCGTCAGCGGCGCGGCCTTCGCTGAGGGCAAGATCGTGATCTCCAACTGGGACGGCTACATGCCGAAGGAACTGCTGGAGAACTTCAAGAAGGACACCGGCATCGAGGCCGAGATGTCGGTCCACGCCACCAACGAAGAGATCATGGGCAAGGTGACGGCGGGCGGCGGCAAGGGCTACGACGTGCTGTTCGTGTCCAGCCCGTTCGCCGAGGCGCTGAAAAAGCTGGACCTGATCGCCGACCTCGACCCGGCGAAGATCCCGAACCTCGCGAACCTGTATCCGGAGGCGCAGAAGCTCGAATACGATCCGGGCAACACCTTCTCGGTGCCGTATGCCTGGGGCACCACGGGCCTCTGCTATCGCAGCGACCTGGTTTCGCCGGCGCCAACCAGCTGGATGGACATGCTGAAGCCGGCCGATGCGCTCAAGGGCAAGATCACCATGCTGAAGACCGACCGCTGGCTGATGGCGGCGGGGCTGAAGGCGCTCGGCTACTCCGTCAACTCCACCGACGAGTCGGAAGTCGGCAAGGCCAAGGACCTGCTGACCGAGGCGAAGGCCTCGCTGCTGGCCTATGACGACACCACCTTCTATTCCAAGCTGGTGTCGGGCGAGGCGAGCCTGGTGCATGCCTGGGACGGCTGGTGCAACTACGGCATCGCCGAGAATCCGGCGATCAAGTTCGTGGTGCCCAAGGAAGGCAGCGACATGTGGGTCGATACCATGACGGTGACGGCGGCCTCGGAGAACAAGGATGCCGCCATGGCCTTCATCAACTACGTGCTGCGGCCGGACGTGCACGCCTGGGTCGCCAACAACATCCTCTACAAGGTGCCGAACCAGAAGGCGATGGAGACGCTCGACAAGGCGCTGATCGAGCAATATCCCAACATCGGCATGACGCCGGCTGACCTCATGAAGGAGGAGCAGCTGCGCGACCTGGGCGACGGGCAGAAGCTCTACACCCAGACCGTGACCGAGATCACCTTCCAGTAAGGGCAGCGCAACCGCCGCCGCTCCGGCCACGGGGGCGGCGGCGTTGCATTTGATCTCCGATGACGGCGCGCCGCACCATCCTTCTGGCACCCGGGCTGGGCTATCTGGCCCTGTTCCTGATCGTGCCGTGCTTCATCATCTTCGCCTACAGCCTGTTCGAGCGCGGCACTTATGGCGGCATCGTCTATGACGTGACGCTGGAGAATTACGGCCGCGCCGCCAGCTCGCTGTTCGCGCGCATCTTCCTGGATTCGGTGCGGATTGCCGGCACGGCGACGCTGGTCGCGCTGCTGATCGGCTATCCCGCCGCCTATGCCATCGCGCAGCAGCCGAAGAACCGGCAGATGGCGCTGCTGGTGCTGGTGATGCTGCCGTTCTGGAGCAATTATCTCATCCGCACCTATGCCTGGATCGTGCTGCTCAACAATCAGGGTCTCATCAATCGCACGCTCCAGGGCGCCGGGATCATCGAGCAACCGCTGCCGCTGCTCTACAACGAGTTCGCGATCGTGCTGGGGCTCGTCTACAATTACGTTCCGTTCGTCATCCTGGCGCTCTACAGCTCGATCTCCCGCCTCGGGCCGGAGCTGCGCGAGGCCTCGTTCGATCTCGGCGGCTCGGCCTGGACCACCTTCCGGCGCGTGACGCTGCCGCTGACGGTGCCAGGCATCGCCGCCGGCGCGGTGTTCGTGTTCGTGCTGTCGATCGGCAATTTCGTGACGCCGGACCTGCTTGGCGGCGGACAGCGGCCGATGCTCGGCAACCTCATCTATGCGCAGTACCTCTCGGCCCGCGACTGGCCGATGGGTTCGGCGCTCGGCTTCATCCTGGTCGTGATCATGCTGGCCCTGCTGTTCGGGCAGGCGATCCTATCGGCGCGCGCCTCGGGCGAGAGCGAGGCACGCATCGCGCCGGAACCGGCGAGGGCCGCGGCATGATCGCGCGCGATCCGATCCGGCTCTGGCTGAATACGCACCTCGGGCTGGTCTACGTCTTTCTCTATGTGCCGATCCTGGTGCTGATCGTGCTCTCCTTCAACAAGAGCGGCCTGCCGACGGCCTGGACCGGCTTCTCGACCGAATGGTATGGCAAGCTGATCGCCAATCCGAAGATTCTGTCGGCCGCCGGCAACTCGCTGATCGTCGCGGTGGTATCGACCATCATCTCGACCGCGATCGGCACCCTGCTGGCGATGGGGCTGGAAGAGGGCAAGCCTAATCCGTGGCTCGATGCCCTGGTAGCGGCGCCGATGATCATCCCGGATATCGTGCTGGCGATCGCGCTGCTCAGCTTCTATACGCTGCTGAACATGAGCCTCGGCCTGCATTCCATCGTGCTGTCGCACGCGGTGTTCAACATCGCCTTCGTCTGCATGGTGGTGCGGACCAGGCTCAAGAACTTCGACAGGTCGATCGTCGAGGCCTCGATCGATCTCGGCGCCAGCGAGCTCACCACCTTCCGCCGCGTGACGCTGCCGGTGATCGCGCCGGGGGTGATCGCGGCGGCGCTGCTGTCCTTCACGCTCTCGATCGACGAGTTCATCATCGCCTATTTCACCGCCGGCGCGGGGCAGGGCTCAACTACTTTCCCGATGCAGATCTATGCCATGATCCGCTTCGGCGTGACGCCGGAGATCAACGCCATCGCCACCATCGTGATCGGCTTCAGCTTTTTCCTGGTCCTGCTGTCGCAGCGGCTCAACCGCGAGGTGGCGCCATGAGCTTGCTGCAGATCGACGGCGTCACCAAGCGCTTCGGCCCGGTCACGGCCGTCGATCGCATCTCGCTCGAGATCAAGGACGGCGAGTTCTTCGCGATCCTCGGTCCTTCGGGCTGCGGCAAGACCACCTTGCTGCGGGTCGTCGCGGGGTTCGAGGCGCCGGACAAGGGTCGCGTGAAGCTTGCGGGGACAGACATCACGGACCTGAAGGCAAACCGGCGGCCGGTCAACCTGATGTTCCAATCCTATGCCCTGTTCCCGCACATGACGGTATTCGGCAACGTCGCCTACGGACTGGAAATGGAAGGCCTGCGAGGCGCGGCGCTGAAGGCGCGCGTGACCGAGGCGCTGGCCATGGTGCGCATGTCGGACTATGCGGCGCGCAAGCCGGGGCAGCTTTCGGGCGGCCAGCGGCAGCGGGTCGCTCTCGCGCGCGCCTTGGTGAAGCGGCCAAAGGTGCTGCTGCTGGACGAGCCGCTCGGCGCCCTCGACCGCAAGCTGCGCGAGCAGATGCAGATCGAATTGAAGCGCCTGCAGCAGGATACCGGCATCGCGTTCGTCGTAGTCACGCACGACCAGGAAGAGGCGCTGACTCTCGCCGACCGCATCGCGCTGCTGGATCGCGGTCGCGTCGTGCAGCTGGCCAGCCCGCGCGAACTCTATGACAAGCCGGTGAATCGCTTCGCCGCCGATTTCATCGGGCTCATGAACTTCATCGACGGCAAAGTCGAACATAGCGGGTTCCAGGCGCCGGGCCTTGGAAGATTGCCGGCACCCAATGGCGTTGCCGATGGTCCGGCAGCGCTGGCGATCCGACCCGAGCGCGTGCGTGTGATGGAAAGCGCGGATGGCAGTGCCATCCAGGGCCAGGTGGAAGGCGCCGCCTTCCTGGGCCAGGATGTGGTCGCGCATGTCGCGGTACCGAACCTGCCGCGGCCGATCGTGGCGCGCTTGGCGGCGGGGCATCCTTTGTCGGCCAAGCTGGCGCGCGGGCAGAACGTATGGCTGAACTGGCAGGCCGACCAGGCCGTGATCCTGAAGGATTGAGCGGGAGGAGCGTATATGGGAAAGACGATCGTATTGTTTCCGGAGGCAGCCTTCGGGCCGGCGCTGAATTGCGTCGGCATCGCACAGCAGCTCAGGAAAGACGGGCACAACCCGGTCTTCGTGTGCGACCGCGGCTTCAAGGGCGTGTTCGAGAAATACGGCTTCGAGGAGAACCTGGTCGACATGTCCGGCGGCATGTCGGACGAGGAGATTGCCAGGTTCTGGGCCAACTTCATCGCCGAGAAGAAGCCGCACTTCAAGCTGTCGCCGATCGACCAGCTGCCGACCTACGTCATCCCGGTGTGGGAGGCGATCGTCGATTCCGCCATCATCGCCGA
>DATFDU010000257.1:0-2998 GCA_035251915.1 Dongiaceae bacterium
ACTCATCCTCGTAGTTCAGCGCCACCTGGGCGGCCACCGGACGCTCCAGCACGCGGTCGTAGCGGCCGAAGGCGCCGAGCCGCCAATTGTCGTTCAGCCGCAGGAAGTGCCCAATCCCTCCGCCTTGTTCCTGGCGGAGCGGCGCGGCAGCGTCTCCGGCACCACCGTGTTCGCCGGCATCGAGGGCACACGGCCGGTGCTGGTGGAGATCCAGGCGCTGGTCTCGCCCTCCCCGCTCGCGACGCCGCGCCGCGCCGTCGTCGGCTGGGATTCCAGCCGCCTCGCCATGCTGCTGGCCGTCCTGGAAACCCGCTGCGAGCTGGCCTTCGCCGGCAACGAGGTCTATCTCAACGTCGCCGGGGGCCTGCGGATCGGCGAGCCGGCGGCCGACCTCGCGGTCGCCCTGGCGCTGATCAGCGCCCTGACCGACCGGCCGGTGCCGGAGGACGTCGCGGCGTTCGGCGAGATCGGGCTCTCGGGCGAGGTGCGCATGGTCTCGCAGCCGGAGCTGCGCCAGCGCGAAGCGGGCAAGCTCGGCTTCCGCCGCGTCCTGATGCCGCGCCGGCGCGATGCCAAGAAGGAACGGAACAGCGTCGCCGGCATTGACGTGCTCGAGATCGGTCACCTGCAGGATGTGCTGGATTGGCTGTATAATGAGGTAAGATCGTTGAGCGCCGGCAAACGGGCCCTGTCGCAATAGTGTATCGGAGCAGTCTTTGAATTTTGTCGACATCGTGGTGCTGGCGGTCATCGCGCTCTCCACGCTGCTGGCCCTGGGCCGCGGCTTCGTGAAGGAGGTGCTGTCGATCTTCGGCTGGATCGGCGCCGCGATCGGCACGCTGCTGATCTTTTTCTATGTCCCGCAGATCCGCGCGTTCTTCGCCAAGCAGATCACCGAGCCGGTGCTCGCGGACATCGCCTGCGCCGTCGCGATCTTCGTGGTCCTGCTGATCGTGCTCGGCTTCTTCAACCACGCGATCGCCTCGCGCGTGCACGCCAGCTCGCTGGGGCCGCTCGACAAGTCGCTGGGCCTGGTGTTCGGTCTGGTCCGCGGCATCGTGCTGGTCGCCCTCGCCCACATGGCGATGACGGACTGGTTCATCCCGAACAAGGACCAGCGCCCCGATGTCGTCAACCAGGCGCGGACCGAACCCTATGTCGCGATGGCCGCGGATTTCATCAAATCCAAGATTCCGCAGGACTGGAAGGACCGCGCCAGCGCCGTGTTCGACGAAGGCTCCAAGGCGGTCGAGCAAGGCGTCGAGCAGGGCAAGCAACTCAACGAGACCATCGAAAAGCTCAGCCCCCAGATCCCCCAGCCGACCACCCCGCCCTCCGGCGAATCGCAGGGCGACTCGAGCCAGAATGGCGGGCAGGGCACGCAACGCAGCCCTGCCGGAAATCAAGATGGACAAGGGGAACAATCCGGGTATAAGGACGCCGAGCGCAAGGACCTGGAACGGCTGATTCAGGGCCAGTCGCAATAACCCAAAAGGGAATTCAAGGGCCGATGCTGACGACCCATCCTTTCGATGACGATCATCTGAAGGAGGAATGCGGCGTTGTCGGAATCTATGGCGTCGAGGAAGCCGCGACCCATTGTGTGCTGGGCCTGCATGCCCTGCAGCATCGCGGCCAGGAGGCGGCGGGTATCGTCGCCTATGACGGGCGGAATTTTAACGCCCACCGCGCCCAGGGCTATGTCGCCGACAATTTCTCGCAACACTCCGTCGTTGGAAAGCTGACCGGCTACGCCGCGATCGGTCACACCCGCTATTCCACCACCGGCGAGAACTCGCTGCGGAATGTGCAGCCGCTGTTCGGCGATTTGCACTTCGGCGGTTTCGCGGTCGCCCACAACGGCAACCTCACCAACGCCCAGATGATCCGCCAGGAGCTGGTGAAGCGCGGCTCGATGTTCCAGTCGACCAGCGACACCGAGGTCATCCTGCACCTGATGGCGACGCACCTGCGCGGCAACGTGATCGACCGGCTGATCAACGCGCTGCACCAGGTCGAGGGCGCCTATTCGCTGGTCTGCATCGCCCATGACATGGTGATCGGCGTGCGCGATCCGCTCGGCGTTCGCCCGATGGTGCTGGGCCAGCGGGGCGACGGCTGGATTCTTGCATCCGAGACCTGCGCGCTCGACATCGTCGGCGCCGACTATGTGCGCGACGTCGAAGCCGGCGAGCTCATCATCCTCGACAAGCGCGGCGTCACCAGCATGAAGCCGTTCGGAGTCCAGCCGAAGCGCTTCTGCATCTTCGAGTATGTCTATTTCGCGCGGCCCGACAGCGTGATGGAGGGCCATAGCGTCTATGATGCGCGCAAGCGCATCGGCGCGGAGCTGGCGAAGGAAGCGCCGGCCAGCGCCGACGTGGTGATCCCGGTGCCGGATTCCGGCGTGCCCTCGGCGCTCGGCTATGCCGCCGCCTCCGGCATCCCGTTCGAATACGGCATCATCCGCAACCACTATGTCGGCCGCACCTTCATCGAGCCGACCGACCAGATCCGCCATCTCGGCGTGCGCCTGAAGCACAACGCCAACCGCGCGCACGTTGCCGGCAAGCGCATCGTGCTGGTCGACGACAGCATCGTGCGCGGCACCACCTCCAAGAAGATCGTCGACATGATGCGCAATGCGGGCGCAACGGAGGTGCATATGCGCATCTCCTCGCCGCCGACGGCGCATCCCTGCTTCTACGGCATCGACACGCCGGAGCGGAAAAAGCTGCTCGCCGCCAATTACAACCTGGAAGAGATGCGCGACTTCATCGGCGCCGATTCGCTGGCCTTCATTTCCATCGACGGCCTGTATCGCGCCATGGGCCTGATCGGGCGCGACAACAAGCGGCCGCAATTCTGCGACGCCTGCTTCACCGGCGACTATCCGACCGCGCTGACCGACCAGGAAGGCGGCATGGTCGCGGCGCAGCTTTCCCTGTTGGCCCAACCCGCCTAAACTCCCGTTCATGGGTGCAAACGAGACCGGAGC
>DATFDU010000258.1:0-6966 GCA_035251915.1 Dongiaceae bacterium
CGCGCTGCTCGCGCATTTCAGCGCCGAACGCATGGCCGAGCTGACGCCGAAGCTTGATCCCGCGCGGCCGACCGAGCTCGACTATTACCCGCTGCCCAAGCCGGGCGAGCGCTTTCCGATCTCCGAACCGCAGCTGGGGCCGCGCGTGACCCCGCGTCCCACCGATGATGCACAATTCTTCCAGGGCCTGCTGGAGGGCATTGCGGCGATCGAGGGACTGGCCTATCAAGCGCTCCGCGATCTCGGAGCACCAACCTTGAGCCAGGTCATCAGCATCGGCGGCGGCGCACGCAACGCCGCCTGGACTGCCATCCGCCAGCGCATCCTGGGCGTTCCGGTGAGCGTGGCGGAAGAGACCGAGGCCAGCTTCGGCGCCGCGCTGCTGGCGTTGCACGGCGGCCCGCCATGACTGTGGCCATCTCCGGCCTGCGCGAGATCGCCGACCGCTTCGACCACGTCCTGCTCGATCAATGGGGCACCGTGCACGAAGGCAAGGCCGTGTTCCCCGAAGCCCGCGACTGCATCCGCGCCCTGCGCGCGGCGGGCAAGCGCGTGCTGATCCTCTCCAACTCCGGCAAGCGCTCCGACGACAACGCCGAGCGGCTGGCGAAGCTCGGTCTGCCGCAGGATGAACATGACGGCGTCGTCACCTCCGGCGAAGTGCTGTGGCATGGCCTGCAGGAGCGCGCCGTTGCGCCGTTCGATCGACTCGGCCGGCGCGCGCTGCTGATCGGCAGCAACGTGCTGTCGATGGTCGAAGGGCTCGATGTCGTCGCGGTGACAAACCCGGCGCGTGCCGAGTTCATCTGGCTTGCCAGCCTCGATGAGACCAACGCCGATCCGGAAGCCTGGCGCGACGACCTCGAAGCCTTCTTGGCCCGCGGCCTGCCGATGCTGTGCGCCAATCCGGACTTGACCATGTTCACGTCGAAGGGGCTGCTGCCGGCGCCGGGGGCGCTCGCCCGCCTCTATGCCGAGCTCGGCGGGACGGTCCACTATATCGGCAAGCCGCATGCCGCGATCTTCGGCGCCGCGCTGCGGCAGCTCGGCGATCCAAGGCCGGAGCGCGTGCTGGTGGTCGGGGATTCCCTCGATCACGATATCGAGGGCGGCCGCCGCGCCGGCATGCTGACGGCGCTGATCACGTCCGGCGTGCATGGCAAGGCGCTGGCCGAGGCGCGCGATATGGGTGCGGCGATCCGTGATCTCGCCGGCGACCCCAAGCGTATGCCCGACTGGGCGATGCCGCGGCTGATTTGGTGAGGATGCGATGATGCCACCGGCGGAACTCCAGCAGCTGAAGGACGTCTCGGCACGCGTCGGCCGCGACATGACGCTGGTGCAGGGCGCCGGCGGCAACACATCGGTGAAGGACGGCGATGTCCTCTGGGTCAAGGCCTCCGGCGCCTGGCTGTCCGAGGCCGACAAGCGCGACATCTTCGTGCCGGTCGACCTGCCCGGCGCGCTGCGCGCGCTGGGGCAGGGGGTCGAGACGATGCCGGTGGTAGACCCCGCCGCCAGGCTGCGGCCATCGATCGAAACCTCGCTGCATGCCCTGTTGCCCCATCGCGTGGTGTTGCACGTGCACGCCGTCAACACCATCGCGTGGGCCTCCTGCATCGGCGTCGAGCAGGAGATCGCGAAGCGGCTCGAAGGGCTTGCGTGGGCGCACGTGCCATACCGCCGCCCAGGCCTGCCCCTGAGCCAGGTGGTGGCCGAGACGTTGGCGGAGCGCAAGCCGGACGTGCTGATCCTCGGCAATCACGGCCTGCTGGTCGGCGCAGCCGAATGTGCCGCGGCGGAAGCTCTCGTGCACGAAGTCGAGCGGCGGCTGCAGCTGCCGGTGCGTTCGGCGTCGGCGGGCAATCGTGCCGCGCTCGGAGCTTTGTGCCGCGGCACGGAGTATCGGCCAGCAGGCGACGATGCCTGCCATCGCCTTGCCACCGATCCGCATAGCCTCGCGGCCGTCACCAAGGGTTCGCTCTATCCGGATCACGTGGTGTTCCTTGGCCCCGCGATGCGCGCTTTGTCCGCGGGCGAAAGCATCGCCGCCGTCATTGCTGCCAACGCAGCAGCGGCCCTCCCGCCGCCGGTCGCGCTGCTGGTGCCGGGCGCCGGCGCCATCATGCGCTCGGACATCCAGCCCGGCGCCGAGGCGATGCTGATCTGCCTGGCCCTGGTGGCGGAGCGCCTGCCCGCCGACGCGCGCATCAGCTATCTGCCGGCGGAGGAAGAGCGTGCGCTGCTCGATTGGGATGCCGAGAAATACCGCAAGGCGCTGTCGTTGAACGCTTAGAATGGCAATCCGGCTCGCGTGCGATGGGGACTATGCCGCGATCGCCCGGCTGCGCCGCCAGACCATCCGTCATGTCAACGCGCGCGACTATCCGGACGACGTCGTCGAGCGCTGGTCTGCCAAGGAAAGCGCAGCAACCCTGCGTGCCAGTGCCGATCTGTATCGACGCTTGGTCGCGGTCGAGCGCGGCCGGATCGTCGGCTTCTGCGAGCACGATCTGCAAGGCGCGCTGTCGCGCCTCTACGTGCACAAGGACCATCTGCGCAAGGGCATCGGGTCGCGCCTGCTGGCGGCAGCAGAGGCCTCGCTCAAGACGCTGGGTTTCGCCGAGGTCACGCTCGAAGCAACCATCACCGCCCGGGACTTCTACGCGGCCAGCGGATACCAGCTGATCCGGCGCGGCGCCGATCAGGGCGATCGCAGCGAGCCGGTCTATCGCATGCGCAAGCGGCTCTATCGCCGGCCGCCCACTTCGTCGATGTGATACAGCAGGTCGGCGGGATCCTCGTACACGCGATAGGCGCTGCTGCGCTCCAGCTCCTCGCGGCCATAGCCGCCGGACAGGAGGCCGATGCCGAGCGCCCGCGCGCGCCGCGCCGCCAGCATGTCCCAAATGCTGTCGCCCACCACGCACGCGGTCTCGATGTCGACGTTCAGCCGCTCTGCCGCTTCCAGGAACAGGTCCGGATCGGGCTTGGCGTATTTCACCTGGTCGCGCGTGACGACCGGAACCTTGTCGAAATCGACGCCCAGATTCTCGATCACCGGACGCGCCGTCTCCATCCGGCCGCTGGTGGCGATCGCCCAGGGAATCTTGGCTTCGCTCAGGTATGCCAGCAGCTCGCGCGCACCGGGCAGGGGCGGGATCTTGCGGGCGCGCTTGAGATACGCCTCGGCATGCAGCTTGCGCAGGCGGTTCACGCGCTCTTCGCTGATGTCGAGTCCGGTCTCGCGCAACAGCATGTTGGTGAAGAGGCCGCCGCTCATGCCGATCTTGCGGTGGATGCGCCAGACCGAGAGGTCGATGCCCTCTTCATCGAGCGCATCGCGCCACGCCAGCACGTGCTCGTACACACTGTCCACTAGCGTACCGTCGAGGTCGAACAGGAACGATGTTTGCAGGCGCGGCATCGCACGGCTCCTTGATTAGAATGATTTGAATTAAGTATTGCGCGACTTCGTCGATACAAACCAGTCTGTATAAAACACGCTCCTATACATCCTCACGCCATGAGAAGCCCAGAAACAGCATAGCCAAAACCCTACGCATTGGGATATGCACGTCCTGCTGCGCGACTGGCCAGCAGTGGAGTATTCCTGTGCACGGCAATTCGGAAGCCATCAGGACGATGGGGCGACAAGACGCACGCGAACGGATTCTGGAAGCGGCGTACGATCTGTTCGCCCATCAGGGAACACGCTCGGTCGGCGTGGACGCTGTTATCGAGCGGTCCGGCGTCGCCAAGATGACATTGTACCGCCATTTCAAGTCGAAGCAGGATCTCGTGCTCGCGTTCCTCGACCGGCGCGAAGCCCTGTGGACCGAGGATTGGCTGATTCGTGAAGTCAGCGTTCGCGCCACCGACCCGAAGGAGCGGCTGCTGGCGATCTTCGATGCCTATCACGATTGGTTCCAGGTCGAAGATTTCGAAGGCTGCGCGTTCGTGAACGTGCTGCTCGAGTACCAGGCCGACAATCCGCTGCATATTGCGGCGGCCGGCCATCTGGCGAAGGTGCGCGCTTATGTGAGCGAACTCGCCACCCGCGCCGACATCAAGGATGTGCCGATGTTCTGCGATATCTGGCACATGCTCATGAAAGGCTGCACGGTCGCCGCGGCCGAGGGCAACCGCCAGGCTGCCCTGCAAGCCAAGCGGGCTGCCAAGGTCATTCTCGATAATTGGCTCTAGGGAATGGCCGCACCCGTCATGGCAAGGCACGCCTTGCCATGACGTGTCTGCGGACCCTTAAGGCCGCGCTTCAAGCACCATGTTGAACGGCGTTTCCGTGGCGCGGCGGACACGCGAGAATCCGCCTTGGCGCACGATCTCCGACAAGCGCAACTCGCCGGCCTGGGCGCCCAGAGCCGCGCCCACCTCCTGATTGAGAGACGCGGGCACGCAGACCGCCGTCGAGAACGCGTAGAACACGCGTCCCACCGGATTGAGGTTGTCCGCGAGGCTGTTGCCCGCCATCGGCTCCACCAGCATCAGGGTGCCGTCGGATTTCAGCGCCTTGCGGGCATGCGTCGTCGCCCCTGCGGGGTCGCCCATGTCGTGCAGCGCGTCGAACATCGTGATGAGGTCGAAGTCCTTGCCCGCGAAGTCTTGCGCACGCGCAGTCTCGAAGCGCACGTTGGGCAGGTGCTTCGCGTGCTCCTTGGCGTGCGTGATCGATGGTCCGTGGAAATCGATTCCGACGAACTGCGACTTCGGGAACGCTTGCGCCATGATGATGGTCGAGGCGCCGTGGCCGCAACCGACGTCGGCGACCGTCGCGCCGCGCTCGAGCTTCTGCACCACGCCGTCCAGCGCCGGCAGCCATGAGGCGATCAGGTTCGCCTTGTAGCCGGGCCGGAAGAACCGTTCGACGCCGCAGAACAGGCAGTTGCAACGGTCGCTCCAGCCGACGCCCTTGCCGGTGCGGAAGGCCTGCTCGAGGCTCTGCTGATCGGCGAACACCGCGGCCAGCGAATGGAAGCCGCCCGTCATGTTCACCACGCTGGCCTCGTCCGCGAACACCGCCGCCTGCTCGGGCGACAGTGCGAAGGTTTCCGCGCGCGCGTCGTAGGTGACGAAGCCGGAAGCGGCCTGCGCCGCCAGCCACTCCCGCACCAGGCGCTCGTTAGTGCCGGTCCGTGCCGCCAGCTGGTCGGAGGTCACGGGATGTCCGTCGGCCATCGTGCGGTAAAGGCCCAGCCGGTCGCCGGTGAAGACGAGGGCGGCATTCGCGGCGGCGCCGAGTTCGTTAACGAGTGTTCCAAGCAAGGGCTCGAGCTTTTTAATATCCAAAGTCATGGTCCTGTTCCTTCATGAGGGGGTCGCGCGTCCCCGGACGCGATGGACCGGGAAGATAGGGATGGTATTTGGGGGCAGTGAGAGGCAGAATGGCCGGAATAGAGCCATTTGAGCCAAGCCGAGCGAGCCCATGAGCCGAAAGCCCATCCAGGTAAGCCTGGTCGTGTTCCCGGAATGCGACCCGTCGATCATCTACGGCGTGTTCGACACCCTCTGGTTCGCCGGCATCGAGTGGGTGAATGGCGTGACCAGCGGCGAGCACTTGTTCGAGCCGCGCATCGTCACCGCCGAGCCTGGGGTGATGCGTCTGTGCACCGGCGTCAGCATCGTGTCACAGGCGACGATTGAGGAGGTCGCCGGCACCGATGTGGTGTTCGTGCCCAATGTGATCGTCAACTCTGCCGATGACCTGCGGAAGCTCGATCGGCGGCTGCTCGATTGGCTGGTGCGCATGCACGCCGACGGGGCTCACCTTTATGCCGCGTGTGGCGGCTCACTCGTGCTCGCGGAAGCCGGCTTGCTGAAGGGACAGGAGGCCACCACCCACTGGTGCTATGTGCCCTTGTTCCGGCAGGAGTATCCGGGTGTAAAGCTGCACGAGGACCGCATCCTGGTGCAGACCGGCCGTGGGCAGACCATCCTGTGCTGTGGCGGCGCATCGTCGTGGCAGGATTTGGCGCTGCTGCTGATCGCCAAATACGGCGGCACGGACGAGGCGATTCGCATCTCCAAGTTCTTCCTGTATCAGTGGCACCGCGACGGGCAGCTGCCGTTCGCGTCGATGATCGCCAACAGCGCGCATGGCGACGCGGCGATCGAGCGCTGTCAGACCTGGCTGGCCCAGAACTACGAGCGGCCCGACATCATTACGGAACTCGTGCAGCGCTCGGGCCTGCCCAAGCGCACGTTCGACCGGCGCTTCCGGTCCGCGACCGGCTATTCACCGCTGGCCTATGTGCAGGCGCTGCGCATCGAGGAGGCCAAGCACCTGCTGGAGACTGGCACCCAGCCGATCGAGGAGATCGCACAGGAGGTCGGCTACACCGACCTGGCGTCGTTCCGCCGCTTGTTCCGCCGGCAGGCCGGCATGTCACCGGGCGACTATCGCAAAAAGCTGCAGTTGCCGGATTTCGTCCGGCAGATGGCAGGCCGTGCGGAGACTACTGCGGCGCGAAGCGGAACTGCGTCAGCTGCCGATACATCTCGCCCGGCCGCAGCACCACGGCTGAGAAGTGCGGGCGGTTGATCGAATCCGGGAACCGCTGCGGCTCCAGGCACAGGCCGCGATAGGGCAGGTGCGGCTCGTTCTCGTACGCCTCCGTCGAGGGCGAAAGACGGATGCCCTCGTAGAACTGCAGGCCCGGTTCGGTGGTCGACAGCTCCATCGCCAGGTCGCCGCTCGGTGACACCAGGCGCGCCGCGACCGGCAGCTCCGTCGCCTGCGGCAGCCAGCCCTGGTTCAGCACGAAATTGATGTCGTAGCCCGGCCCATGCTCGGCGCGGATGGGACGCAGGATGCGGAAATCATACGCGGTGTCGATCACGCTGCGGATCTCGCCGGTCGGGATCAGGAACCGGTCGAGCGGCGTGTAGAAATCGGCCGCCACCATCATGCGATGGTCGCGCACGTCGCTGCCCGGCTGCAGCGTGAAA